>JAOPWF010000163.1 GCA_025965815.1 Mycobacterium sp. | reverse complement strand
CCGAGTAGACGTGCACCATGCCGCGCAGCACACTACGGAAGTCCTCCTGCGCCGACCCGGTGTGGGATCGGGCGATTGGGCCATCATCTCCGACAGAAACGCCTCGACCGCGACGGCGTCCTTGTTGGGCGACCACTTGTCGATCGTCGCCGTGCTGACTCCACTGCGGGCGGCGATCTCCTTGGTCGTCATGGCCTGCGCGCCGACCTCGTGCAGTAATTCCGACGTCGCGCGCAATACCGCCGCGCGGGATTGTTCGCTGCGCGGCCGGCCCCGGCGCATCTGCGCCGGTGCTTCCGGCGAATTACTGAACTTGGTGTCTTACGATCGACCACTTCCCCCGTCTCGCAACTGCACGCCTGGGCCACCTCAGCGCAACCGTCACGCCCGTTGATCATGTCTTGAGCCCGGAGAAGTCATACCCCCTTCGGTCGGGTGGATCTCGGTGCTGAAACGTGACGCTCTCGGCGACGAACGCGTCCGTGTTGTCGCGCCCGCTCCAGCGAACCGCCCGCGCAATCTGTTCTAGTCGCGCCCATCGGCGGCCGCCAGGTCTTTGAGAAGGCGCCGTCGCGATCAGCCAACGCATCAAGGCGCTTCGAGCAGCGTGTCCGTCCGGTGTTGGTTCAGCAGGGATTGTCGGTGGACGCCCCGGATGCGACTCAAAATCGAGACAAGACCTCCGATCGGATTAAGAGTCAAGTGCTGACCTGGTCGCGGCGTCGGATTGTCACGGTTATTGGCTCGTTCTTTAGAAGCGAGGTCGATCAGATTGCGTGTCGCTATAGCCCTTGGAGATATTAGGGTGAACTACTGGGTACCGGAACGCGTTCTTGAGCAGTCCCAATTGTGGGTGTCTCCGTGGCGACCGCCAGATTCCACTCACGCGACCGTCGACGGCTACGAGTTCTACCTCCTGGGCTCGGACGCCACTTTGATGGCTTGTCATGCACAGCTCCAGGAAAGCAAAGTGGTTCACGGCGCACTCAAGGCCTGCCAGCTGCGGCGCCGATTCGCTACAGATCACTGTGGGGCTCGATGAACTAGTCCGTGAGCGTGGTCTTCCCAAGCTGGGAAAAAAGCGTCACGTTGTCCCAGTAAATCGCAATGCCGGTGACCTTAGTTTTTTCGGTGAGCCGACTAGTTGCAGTTTTTAGCTCGCTACTACGCTATGTAGTTGATGTCAGCCATGGCGGCAATGACCTGCGGCCGGTGGTGAAGTACCACCGGCCGCACGCTCTGCGATCTGGTCAGCTCGTCGCTGGATCCATCACAGCGGGATCCAGATGCCCAAGAACCAGAATCCCCAGTTGTTGAAGTCGGGATTGAAGATCGGGGTCACCCAGTTGCCGTTGTAGTTGAACGGCTGGTGGTCGAACCGACCCTGGTCGATGCCCCGCCAACCCTGATCCGGGGGTGGAGCCCCCCAGCCGTAACCGCCACGATCGTTTGGTCCGCCCGGTCCGCCCGGTCCGCCGGGTCCGCGGTCGCCCGGTCCGCTGGGGCCCTGGCAGCCTTGGATTCCGCACGGCGCGGGGCCGGGCTGTGCGGCTGCCACGCCGACACCGGCAGTCAGGCCGGAGACTCCAATTGCTATCGCTATCGCTGACGCGCAGGTCAGACGCTTCACATGCATAACTAACTTTCCTTTCAACCTCTGCATAAATCCCCGACCGAGCAGAACGTTATATAGCCAAGCTATGTCCCAGCTGTCCCAACGCTATGAGGGCAATAGCAACGGCTGGGATGCGCGGAATTGGCCGGTCTTGCCATACGGCGACACGCCATACGCGGTCACCCTGTGTGCTTTCGGTCTGCGGCGGCATTGTGGGTACGCGATCGCGCCGGCGGTCGGTGAGCTACGCGCGGCCGGCGGCCCGCCCGGTCCGCGGAAGTCACTGGCGGCGGTCCGCCCGGTCCGCCCTGCGGGGGGTCCGCCGGGGCCGCGGAAGTCCTGTGGTTGCGGTGGCAGAACTGCGGGCTGCACAGGGGTGGGCCCGCCGGGGTCGGCGATCGTCGTTGCCGGGCCGGCCGCGAGCGCAGCCGCCGAAGCCGACGGTGATCACTGCCTGGGCAAGTTGCTTGAAATGCATTTCTGCTGTCCGTTCAGGTCTGATCGAGCTCTCAACCCCGACGGCGCCGACGCGCTCACGTCAAGCCGTTTAGGACACTGCGCGGCGCGGGGGCGCCACAACATAGTCGTCGCTCAACGCCACCTGGCCCGTGCGCAACAGATCGGAGCTGGCGGCCACGATCTTGCCGACCGCGTGAAGATCCATCTCCAGCTGCCGACCGATCGCGCGGTAGCTCAACTCACACTCGTAACCCAGAAACAAGACATCGGCGACCGCGTCGGCGGTTATGTCCGGACGACGCCCCGCTCGGCGATCAGACCCGCCATCTGCACCCACCTGCCACGCTCGGTGGCGATGATCGGTTCGTGCTAACGGGCTGCCCCGATGTCGACAACGCCGAGGCCCGGCCCGCCGTTGTCATCAACCAGGCCAGGTGCCACCGCGCCGGCTTGACGCTCGGGGCCGCGGACCCGAGCCAACAATGACAAACCATGGGTCGAGGCCAGCAGCATGATCGCCAGTAACCAGCGCAATCGCTGCCGCCAACCACGTCGTGATGTGGATTCCCCGGGGTATCACGGCGTGCAATGCGTTCCACCCCACGCTGACCGCGGCCGAGGCCGCCAGCACCAGTCAGAAGAACCGTCGACTCTTGCCGTGATCAGCGGCAGGCCGCCAACGCCACCACCGCCATCGTCGCCATCAGGATGGCGCCATCCACAATCAACGGCCACACCCACGCCTAATGCGGCGGCAAGCCGGCCCGCACCGCCAGGTCACGCAACGCCGCGAACGACAAGATGAAAACTGCCCACGCCGATCGCCACGGTGATCATCACCGCGGCGGCACGGGTCAGCCGCAACACCCCAGGAGCGTCGTACTGCACACTCATTGACTCTCCTCCGAACCCCGATCGGTCAATGATGAATCCGCCGCCGCGCGTCGGCCGTAGTCGGCGCAGTAGCTCCAGAACACCTGCCGCCGCCCGTCGCGCCGAACCCGGCGCATCAGGGCCGCCGTTGCAACGCGCAAAGGTAGCGAAAGATCCCGGTGAAGCCCCGCGCTGGCGATGGCCTGAAACGTAGCTCCGTCATAGCCGATCTCACTGATGACTTCCTGCGCCGCGTCCATGATTCGCTGCCGCGTCCCTTGGCCCGCCGCTCCCGATGGGCGTCCCGCCGAGATGGAAGGATGTCTGCGGCTGGCATTGCAAGCTGATCGTCTGCATTTTGGGTATTCGGAGCGAATCAGACTTTGGATGTCCCAGTCGAGGCGGGTTTTCTTGGGAAGCTGTCCCTGGTCAGCCGAGGGATGTCGGAAAGGGAGCAACGACGCCGTGGCAGTGATGAGGTGGCTGCGGCGCGCCCCCAGGATCTGCTACGCCACCTCGCCGAAGGGGTACTGGTGCACCCGGACGGACCGGCACGCGGTCCATGAGGCCGCGGGCGGCGGAGGCCGCATCTACTCGCGGTGGAAGGGCGACTTCCCCAGCGAAGAGGAACTGGTCGATCTCTTCATGACACCGGACGGTTTTCAGAAGGCGATCAGTCGGGGCCCGGACGACGAGATATCCGCCGTCGACCACAACGACCTGCTCAGGGGAATGCGGTGACCGTCCCAAATAGCTTGCGCGCCTTCACCTGTCGGCGGACTGTTTCCTAATCCCCTGGGCGCAGCGGCGGTAGGCGCTGATATCCACCACGTTGGACTCGCTCTCGAGATCGCTTGGAGCCTCAGTAGTTGGGCTGAGGGCGACCACCAATCGTTCACCCTGCCGCAGTACCCCCACCAGGATGCTGCAGATGGTCCGCGCGGCCGCCGCCGATTCGCGGGCGAGCCGGTCGAATTGGCGGCGGGGATCGAATAGCATCAAGGGCACGGCTTCCTCCGGCTTAGTCGCAGTGGTGCACGCGCCTAAGAGTCGTGCGAAAGGCAGTGTGACACTGGGATGTGTCGACCGCCTCCGCCCCCCGGGTCGAAAATCGGTGTTGCGAACCGTCCTGGCATGACGGGTGGAGAGCCACGTTCGACCCGGGCGAACCCTATCCGGCTTGTCGAAATCCGTTCTCTTGCTGAGCGTCTCGCGGGTCGGCGCGTCGCAGGCCGGAGCCGACGATCACGGCCGCCAGCGCGGCACCGGCGACCGGCACGACCAGTGCGGCCCGGAAGGCGTCCAGTGTCGCGTCCGGCTCGGAGGCTGTGCTCGCGGCGACGCTCACCGCCGTCGCCGCCGAGATGCCCAGCGCGGAGCCGAATTGGAAGGAGGTGTTCAGCAGGCCACTGGCCAACCCCTGCTCGGTTTCCGCGACGCCGTCGGTGGCGGCGATCGTCAGCGGCCCGTAAGTGAGCGCGAAGGCCAGCCCGAGCAGCAGCATGGTGGGGAACATCGCCAGGTAGCTCCAGTCCAGTCCCACTGGCAGGAACAGCAGATACGCCACGACAGCGATCAGCACCCCGCCCAGGATCACTCGCACGTTGCCGAACCGATTCACCAACCGCGGCGTCAACGTCGGGGCCAGGATGGTGTCCACCCCCGCGGCGAGCAGTGCGAGCGCGGTCTGCAGCGGGGTCCAACCCCGCACCTCCTGCAGATACAGCGTGACAAGCAGCAGGAACGCGAAGAACGAGCCGACGAACAGCAGCGCTGCGACGTTGGCCCGCACGAGCGCCCCAGAACGCAGAATGCCCAGCCGCACCAGCGGGCTGGCCGAGCGCCGCTCGATCACGACGAAAACCGCCAGCAGCGCCAACCCGGCGCCGAAGACCCCGATGATTGTAGCGGCGCCGACGGCCGGGTGTTCGAGCCGGACGCCCCCGTAGACCAGCAGCAACATCGCGGTCGTTACCGTGACCGCGCCAGCCAGGTCGGGGCTGCCACCGGACTGCCGAGTTCCGCCCCCACAGGCGAGCAGCCGGATGCCGGCAGCCAGGATGACCGCAGCAAGGACCGCTGGGGCGAAGAAGACCCACCGCCAGTTCACCGCGGCCAGCAGCCCACCGACGACCAGTCCGAGCGAGTAGCCGCCGGCCCCGACGGCCGCGTAGACCAGCAGCGCCCGGTTCCGAGCCTGGCCTTCGGCGAACGAGGTGGTGATGATCGAAAGACCGGCCGGCGTCATGAACGCCGCCGCCACGCCCTTGGCAAACCGCGCCGCCAGCAGTACCCAACCCTCGGTCGCGAACCCGCCCAGCACGGAGAACACCAGGAAAAGCGCCAGCGCAATCAGGAACACCCGCCGTCGCCCGTAGAGGTCCGCGATGCGGCCACCGAGCAGCATGAAGCCGCCGTATCCGAGGACATACGCGCTGACTGTCCCGCTGAGCATCGCGGTGGACAGAGCCAGCTCGGCCCGGATGGCCGGCAGCGCGACGTTGAGCATCGTGATGTCGATGGCTTCCAAGAAGATGGCGCCGCAGAGCACGAACAGTGCGCCCCGGGCACTGCCGCTCAGTCGGGCGTCAACCTCGCTGCCCGTCACCGCTGACGTGGACATACCCGGTTCTCCCATCGCGAGTTACGCAATAGCTGGTCAGTTACATCTTGTAACTGACCACATGATGCGTCACTATCGGAAACTGTGGAAGAAGGCACTTTGAACTCACCGACGCACTCCGGCCGCACCGAGGACTCCACCGACGACTGGGGTGTCCGGCAGTGGGACGTCCGGGAAGACTGCGAAGTGCGCCAGATCCTGGACCGGATCGCCGACAAGTGGTCGCTACTGGTCATCTCGCTGCTGGACCGACGCACACTTCGGTTCACCGAATTGCGATGCGAGATCGACGGCATCAGCCAGCGGATGCTCACCACCACGCTGCGCCACCTCGAACGCGACGGCCTGGTGCACCGAACTGTGCATCCGGTGGTGCCGCCCAGGGTCGATTACGAGCTCACTCCTCTCGGGTGCACGCTGCTCGAGACTATCCAGGCCCTGGTGACGTGGACGGAGCAGCACCAAAACGAGATCGTCGCAGCCCGCGCCGGATACGACGCGGCCCGCTAAGTTGCCGGAGTGACCGAATCCCTGAGCACCACAGACCAGTACGGGCGGCCCGAGCCGCCACCGGATGGCGGCGAGGTCGCGACGCTGCTGGGCTTCTTGGACTACCAGCGCGCGACGTTGGAGTGGAAGTGCCGCGGCCTGAGCGACCAGCAACTGCGCGTAGCGCTTCCGCCGACGTCGATGACCTTGGGCGGGCTGCTCAAGCACATGGCCTGCAACGAGGATTACTGGTTCAGCGAGGTGGTCGGGGGCGAGCCGACCCCGGAGCCGTGGGCCAGCGCGGACGCGAAGGCCGATCCCGATTGGGATTGGCACAGCGCAGCCTCGGACACCGGCGATGAGCTGCGGGCGTTTTGGGCCGAACGCGTCGAGCGGTCCCGCGCCGTTGTCCGTGCGCGCCTCGACCGGGGTGAGGATCAGGCACTCGGGGAACTGCACGCAGCGTGGGGCGGGGCCGGGAACGCCACGCTCCGTTGGGTGCTCGTACACATGATCGAGGAGTACGCCCGCCACAACGGACATGCCGATCTTTTTCGGGAGTCGATCGACGGCCAGACGGGTGAATGAGGCAACGAAACCTCAGCCGAGGGCGGCCGCTACTGACCGCCCAGCGGTGCGTCCGGTGAAGAGACAGCCGCCGAGGAAGGTGCCTTCCAGCGCGTTGTAGCCATGCGCGCCGCCGCCACCGAATCCGGCGACTTCCCCTGCGGCGTACAGCCCGCCGATGGGTTGTCCGTCGAGCCCCAGTGCGCGCGAGGAGAGGTCGGTTTGGATGCCGCCCAGGGTTTTTCGGGTCAGGATGTGCAGTTTGACGCCGATCAGGGGGCCGGCTGCGGGGTCGAGGATGCGGTGCGGTGCGGCGGTGCGTCCGAGGCGGTCCCCGATGTAGCGCCGTGAGTTGTGGATGCCCTGGATTTGCGCGTCCTTGCTGTACGGGTTGGCCATCTGCAGGTCGCGGGCCTCGATCTGAGCGCGGATCGCGTCAGGGTCCAGTAGCGGTTCGTCGGTGAGCTTGTTCATCCCGGCGACGAGTTCCTCGAGATTGTCGGCGACTACGAAGTCGGGGCCGTGCTCCTTGAACGCTTCCACGGGTCTGGGTGCGCCGTTGGTGAGGAGTCGCTCCTTCAGGAAGTCGCGACGGTTCTTGCTCGTGATATCAGGGTTCTGCTCCGAGCCGGACAGCGCGAACTCTTTGGCGATCATCTTCTGGGTGAGGATGAACCAGGAATGATCGTAGTCCGCGATATCTGCAGTGGTGCGCAGGTACCGCAAGGTGCCGAGGGTGTCGTAGCCGGGCAGATATGGTGCGGGCAGTCGGCGGCCCAGGGCGTCGAACCACATCGACGACGGCCCGGGCAGGATGCGGATGGCGTGGCCGGGCCAGATCGGGTCCCAGTTCTGGATTCCTTCGGTGTAGTGCCACATACGATCTCGGTTGACCAGCCGGACCCCGGAGTCGGCGGCGATGTCGAGCATCCGGCCATCGACGTAGGCGGGTACGCCGGTGATCATCGATCTAGGCGCCGTGCCCATGCGTCGCGGCCAGTAGCGGCGCACGATGTCGTGGTTGCCGCCGATTCCGCCAGTCGTGACGATGACGGCCTGCGCGGTCAGGTCGAACTCGCCGACGGCGTCGCGGTTGGACGGGGCACCGCGCGGCGAGTCATCGTCGGCGAGCAGTGTGCCCCGCACTCCGGTGGCGGTGCCATCGGTGATGATCAGCTCGTCGACGCGGTGGCGGTGGTGGAACCGGACCAGCCCCGCGGCGGCGGCCTGCTTGGCGGAGTTGACGAATGGCTCGATGACTCCGGTGCCGGTTCCCCAGGCGACGTGGAATCGGGGCACCGAATTGCCGTGTCCGTTGGCGCGTAGGTCGCCTCGCTCAGCCCAGCCGACCGTCGGCAGGAACGTGATGCCGTGGCTGTGTAGCCAGGACCGTTTCTCCCCCGCGGCGAACTCCACGTAGGCGCGGGCCCATTGAGCGGCCCAGATGTCTTCGTCGTCGAGTCGGTCGAACGCGGCGCTGCCCTGCCAGTCGTTCCACGCCAGCTCGACGCAGTCTTTCACCCGCATCCGGCGCTGCTCGGCGCTGTTGACCAGGAAGATGCCGCCGAAGGACCAGAACGCCTGCCCACCCAGATTCGCCGGATTCTCCTGGTCGATGACGGCGACCCTCTTGCCGTGGCTGGTGAGTTCGTGCGTCGCGACCAGGCCCGCCAGGCCGGCGCCGACCACGATGACGTCTACGTCCACAGGTGTCACTCCCTCGGAATCTGAACCGGGTATCAATCGGATACACCAATGTATCGGATACGTGCGTGAGAGCATTGGAACGTGGTGGAAACGACAGCCTCCTTGCCGCGGGTGACAAAACGGCGCGCGGAGACCCGCGCGAAGTTGATCGAAGCGGCGTTCCGGGTGTTCGCCGACAAGGGCTTCGGACAGGTCCGCATCGAAGACGTGTGCGCGGCGGCCGGGTACACCCGCGGGGCGTTCTACTCCCAGTTCGACAGTCTCGACGAGTTGTTCTTCACTCTCTACGACGATCGTGCCCACCTCATCGCCGACCAGGTGACGCAGGCCCTCACTACCGAGGATGCCACCGACGATTTCGCGGCGGCTGTCGAACGTGTCTGTGCCACTCTGCTTCTCGACCGGGACTGGCTGCTTATCAAAACCGATTTCCTGCTGCACGCCGCCCGGAATCCCGCCGTGGCTGACCGCCTCGCCGCCCACCGCCGGCAGCTACGCAACGCCGTGGAGAACCGCCTCGCGGGAGCGCGCGACCGACTCACCCTGCCCGAGATGATCGGCGACATTTCCAATGCGGCCCGGGCGGTTGTCGCCGCCTACGACGGGGTCGCCGTTCAGCTCATTCTCGACGGTGACCTGCCCGCGGCCCGCGCATGGCTGACCCAGCTGCTCACCGCGCTGCTGAACCGTTGAGGACGCCAGCCACGGCTTAGCGCTTCTTCTCGCGCCAACCCCGCTCGAACGGAAGCCGCCAGGCATTGGGAGCGATCAGCTGATGAATGGCGTTAGGACCCCACGTTCCGGGCGGATAGATCTTCACCGGTGGCGGATCCTCCAACAGCGGGATAGACCGCTCCCACAGCGACTCGATGCCCTCCGCGGTGGTGAAAAGTGTGTGGTCGCCCCGCATGGCATCCAGGATCAGCCGCTCGTATGCCTCCAGCACGTCACCGACCGAGTCGGTCTCCTGAGTGGAGAACTGCATGGAGAGCTTGTCGAGTTTCATGCCCGGCCCCGGGCGCTTCCCGTAGAAGGACAGCGAGACCTTGGAGCTGTCGGCCAGATCGAAGGTGAGGTGATCCGGGCCTTGGGAGCCGACACCGGAACCGGCCGGGAACATCGTCCGCGGCGCCTCCTTGAAGGCGATCGAGATGATCCGCTGACCTTCGGCCATCTTCTTGCCGGTACGCAGATAGATGGGCACCCCGGCCCATCGCCAGTTGTCGATACCGACCTTGAGAGCGATGAACGTCTCGGTGTCGGAATCCCTTGCCACACCGTCTTCTTCGCGGTAGCCCGCGTATTGGCCGCGGACCACGTGGCCGCAGTTCACCGGCAACATCGACCGGAATACCTTGTTCTTCTCCTCGCTGATGGCGCGGGGCTCCAGGGCGGTCGGTGGCTCCATCACGACGAACGCCATCACCTGGAACAGGTGGGTGACCACCATGTCCTTGTACGCGCCGGTGCTCTCGTAGAAGTTCGCCCGCTGGTCCAGCCCGAGCGTCTCCGGGATGTCGATCTGGATGTGGTCGATGAAGTTGCGGTTCCAGATGGGCTCGAACAGGCCGATGGCGAACCGGAACGCCAGGATGTTCTGGGCCGCTTCCTTGCCGAGGAAGTGGTCGATGCGGAAGATCTGCGACTCCCGGAACGTGTCGTGCACGAAGTCGTTGAGCTCGATCGCGCTGGCCAGGTCGGTTCCGAACGGCTTCTCCATCACCACCCGGGACCGGTCCACCAGGTTGGCCTCCTTCAACATGGTGATGACGGCCTTGGCGGCCTTGGGTGGTACGGACAGATAGTGCAGCCGACGCACATCGGGGCCGAGGTCGGCCTCCGCCTTACCCACCGCGGCGGCCAGCGCCTCCGGACCCGCGCCCTGCGGGACATAGGAGACACTGCCGGCAAAACCGGCCCACTGCTCGTCGGTCAGCTTGTGGCTGCCGAAGGAGTCGATGGCCTCCCTGGCGAGTGCCCGGAATTCGTCATCGGAGAGGTCTTCCAGCGACGTGCCGACGACCCGGATCTTCGGAGCCAGCGCAGACTGCACGAGATACGCCATGCCGGGGAGCAGCTTGCGTTTGGCGAGGTCGCCCGTCGCGCCGAACAGCACGATGACGTGCGGGTCGAGCGTCTCGCTGTCCCGCCGTGCCGGGCGGGAGCCGGGCGCCGGGTAGGCGATGGTCTGCGGAGTGTCGATGGCCACACTCGGCATAATCCCACCCTTGTATTGCGGGTGCACCATCCCCGGACATCGCACCGACCTCGAGGGCCGTTGAGCGATCCGTATCCTTGCCGTCGTGCCGGTCTACGAGATCATCGTGATCGCGCTGGCTGGGTTCGGCGCGGGGGCGATCAACGCCGTCGTCGGCTCCGGCACGCTGATCACGTTTCCCACCCTGGTCGCCTTCGGCTATCCACCCGTGGTCGCCACCATGTCGAACGCGGTCGGCCTGGTGGCCGGAAGCACGTCCGGAACGTGGGGGTACCGGGAGGAACTCAAGGGTCAATGGCATCGGCTCCGCTGGCAGCTCCCGGCCGTACTGTTCGGCGGAATTCTGGGAGCGTTTCTGCTGCTTCATCTTCCAGCGAGGGCGTTCGAAACGATTGTGCCGGTGTTGTTGGTCGCCGCCCTCATTCTCGTAGTAATCGGGCCACGGATTCAGGATTGGGCCAGGCGGCGAGCCGAGCAGGCCGGTCGGTCGGCCGGGCACATAGGTCCGAGCAGGATGGCCGCGCTGACGGTTGGCACCTTTGCGATTGCCGTTTATGGGGGGTATTTCACTGCGGCGCAGGGCATTATGCAGATTGCGCTGATGGGCGCGCTGTTGCCGGAATCGATGCAACGGATGAACGCCGCCAAGAATCTTCTCACGCTTGTGGTCAATGTCGTTGCGGCAGTTGCCTTCACCGTCGTCGCGTTTGACCGGATCAGTTGGGCGGCCGCGGGCATAGTAGCGGCGGGATCGCTGGTCGGCGGTGCGGTGGGTGCCCGATACGGCAGGAGGCTCTCGCCCGGTGTGTTGCGGGGCGCAATCGTAGTCCTCGGCCTGATCGGGTTGTGGCGACTGCTGTTCTGACTATCGGGCCACGTGCTCCAAGTCAACGGTGATCCGCAGACGTCGCCTCGCGGGCGTGGGCCCCCTGCTGCGCGGTTTGCAGACGTAACGCGTGATCCGGCTACAGCACGCCCAGCTGCTGCAGGTCGGTGCTGTACTTGCGGATGAGTGGTGCCGACAAATGAGGAATGTCCTTGTCGGCGCCCACCTTGGCCGCGCGGACCGCGGAGTGAAACGCCTCCGTGGGCGCGGCGGCACCGCGTAGCGGCTGCTGCGGCGTCCGGTAGGCGCGCAGTAGGGGCAGGACCGACTGCTGGCGTTGCTTCTCGGGCAACGCCTTCAGTGCGGTCTCAAACCTCGCCAGCCACTCGTCGTAGTCGTTGATCCGCTGGATCTTGTGCCCCGCGCGGAAGAGCCAGTCCACGAACACATCCAGGGAGACGCCGTCGTCGTAGGGGTTCATGACGTCGAAGGAGTGGAACCCGTCGGTGGCCCGCTCGCCGAGGGTGGTGATGGATTCGGCGACGAAGTCGACTGGTAGTCCGTCGTAGTGTGCCCGCGGCCGGTTGCGTGCCGCGTCGGTCCGGTAGAAGGTCCGCGGCGCGATCCCGGTTGAAATGAGACTGAAGATCAGCCTGGTGAACGCGTCGGGCACATTGAGCTGTCCGGTGTATTGGCTGTGGGCGAGGATCATGTCCGCGCGGAACACCGCGACTGGCAGCCCGCACAGGTCGTGCGCCTCCCGCAACAACACTTCGCCGGCCCACTTGCTGTTCGCGTAGCCGCTGGCGTAGGTGTCGTCGATCGGACGGACCGGACTGACCGCGCGAATATCGCCGTCCTCCAGGAATATCGCGGGGTCGACGGTCATCGCGACGGCCACGGTCGAAAGGTAGGTAACCGGCTTGATCCTGGTGGTGATCGCCAGACGGATGAGCTCGGCGGTACCGACGACATTGGGACCGAAGAGTTGGCCATAGGGCAGAACATGGTTGACCAGCGCGGCGGGGTGCACGATCAGGTCGACGCTGTCGGCCAGCCGGTTCCAGGTGACTGAGTCCACGCCGAGGTTGGGCTCGCCGATATCGCCCGCGAGGACCTCGAGGTGGTCGGAGGCCAGTTCGCGGAATCGCTGAAGAAGCTCCGGATCTCCGCTGTCGAACACGTTATCGAGCCGTGCCCGAGCATCGGCCTCGTCACGTCCCCGCACGACGGTGATCAACGTGCCACCGGTTTCCGACAGCCGTTCCAGCCATTCCAGGGCGAGGAAACGCCCCAGCCAGCCGTTCGCGCCGGTGAGCAGAACGGTACGGGGGTGACCGGAGGTGGTGAGGGGGAGCGAAGGGGCGCCGGCCAGCGTCTCGGGGTCGATGAACTTGTCCAGGGTGAGGTCGTCGGCGCGGACCTCCGTGGCGCCCTGCCCGTGCACCGTCGCGAAGGTGGGGCGCTTGGAACCAGACCCGCGCTCTGTCTCGATGTAGTTCGCGAGCTGTGCAAGGTTAGCGGCCGGACCGATGATGACGCCGACCGGCACTTCGACACCGAAGATCTCCTGCAGCAGGTTGGAGAAGGTCAGTGCCGACAGCGAGTCACCGCCGAGGTCGGTGAAGTGAGCGTCTGGATCCAGGTCCGCTCCTGCGGTTCCCAGTAGCGCACGGGCAGCGCGGGTCACCGTGTCGACCACCGGTTGATCGGCACCCGTCTGCCGGAGTGCGCGGAGCTCGTCGACCTGTGCGGCGGCGAGGTCGGCGTACAACTGCTCAAGCCGCTCGCCGTAGTGCTCTTTCAGTTTGGGCCGCAACACCTTTCCGACCCCGGACAGTAAACCGTTTGCGGCACTGAAGGGTTCGTGCTCGATCAGGAAATCGGCCGGCACCTCGTAGGACTGCAGTTCGGCGTCCCGCGCGGTCCGCTGCAGCGACTCGTGCAACGCCGCCTTTAGCCCTCCGGTGTTCCTTCCGGGGTCGCGTCGCTCCTGCCCTCCGTCCCCGAACTTCTCCAGCGCATCCGGGGTCGGCACAACGACCGCCAGCAGGTTGGAGCGTTCGCTGTTGCCGTAGACGAAGATCTGGCGGACCAGTGGGGCACCGGCGAAGATGGCTTCCAGTCGAGCGACGGCCACGAATTCGCCCTGCGCCAGCTTCAACACATTGTTGCGCCGGTCGACGTACACCAGCCGATCCGGTTCGATCTCGGCCATCACATCGCCGGTCCGGTAGTAGCCGTCGTCGTCGAAAACACCCGCGGTGACGTCGGGACGCTTGTAATACCCCGGGGTCGCCGTCTTGGTTTTGACCAGCAGCTCACCCCTGGGGTACGGCTGATCAGTGCGGAAGTAGCCCAGTTCCGGCACGTCGACGAGCTTGTAGTCGATCACCGGCGGACGCGTCACGGTGCCGTCCCTGGTGACCATGCCGGCCTCCGTCGACCCGTAGCCGTCGGCAATGTGCACGTCCAGTGTCGAATCGAGGAAGGCCTTCATTTCGCCGGCCAAGGGCGCGGTGCCGACAAAGCCGCCGAGCACCCGTCCACCGAGCACGTCTACCCTCACCTCCGCAGTGGCCTCCACCTCGGCGATGGCGCGGTCGGCGCCTTCATCGAGACGTCGGTCGACCGCGCTGCGGTGGCGCTGGAACAGCATGTCGACCACACGCGGCACCAGACCCATCTCGGTAGGGCGCACGAGCGCCCAGTCCTCGAACACGGTCGAGAGGTCCGACTCGGGAACGAAGTAATTGGTACCGCCGGCGAGAAAGGACGAGACCAGAGGCAGCCGACCGCCGAGGTGATTCAGCGGCATGAAATTGACGCCGAACACGGGCGTTGCCGACTCCATCAACGACGTCGTCCACAGGTTGGCGAGCATCAGCTCGGTGTACATGGCGCCCTTTGGCGCCCCAGTGCTCCCGGAGGTGTAGATGATCATCGCCAGGCGGTCATCGGTGCCGTCGACGTACAGCGGTTCGGGAGCCAGCGCACGGCCCCGCTCGACGATCTCGGCCAGCGTTTCGACGATCACCGGCATCCCCGCGTCGTTGAGGCGCGTGCGGGCCCGCTCCAGGTTCTCACGCTGGTCGTCGATTTCGGGCCGGTAGTCGAAGACCACCAGACGCCGCAGCGATGCACTGTTCAGCGCGGATTCGACAGCGAGGTCGAGAGATTCGGCACTCACGGCAACCACCCGAGGCTCGACCTCGGCGATAATCGGCCTCATCCTGGAGGCTGGCGCGTTGTGCTGCAGGGGTACCGACACCAGGCCGAGGTAGGCGCACACCAGATCGACGATCAGGTACTCGGGACTGGCGAAACCGATGGTGGCGACGAAGTCCCCTGGGTGCAGCGGGTGGTTCGGGTCCTGCCGCCAGGCGCTGGCGATCGCGCTCACGCGCGCCCACATCTCGCGGTAGCTGATGGTTTCGAATCGAGGCAGCAGGCGTGCCGACGTGCGACCCGTTGCGGGGTCCGTCACCAACTCGCGGGCGCGTTGCCCGAGAGCGGCGCGATCCCCGTAGCCGTCCACCACCGTCTGCAGGATGGGCGCCAGCCGAAGGCCGGGCCGGCGCGCCGCGGCCATGACCGCGGGATGGGGCTCCGCACAGCGGAATTGCGGGTCGACGGCGTACAGACCGGCGATCCGGCGGGCGAGTCGCTCTTCCCGCGTGTCGCCGAGACTCGAACGACCTTCGATGTCCTGCAGTGCGTCACTCGTCATTTGTCGCCTTTCCGGGACGTCTTTTGGCAGGAGCGCGCACGGCAGGGAGTTGCTTCCTGCCTGTGAGTGTGACCTTCTTCACATCCGAGCGGACGTCGAGAGAAGGCCATCCCGCCACTCCCTCGTGGCCGACCCCAGCGGGCTCCGGCTCCAGACTTCCGTTGCAGCGGATCAAGATCATCACCGCTGACACCCATCGACACCCCCCGCCAGCAGGAACAGGGCTTGCCTCTGCTGGTAACTTCCTGCAGAGACATGGCTGGCACGGCTCAACCACACTCTCCCGCGCCCGATCCCGCGGCCCCCGGTTCCGGGGAGGGGGACGTCCCGGTCGAGCACGTCGTGGCTCTCCTGCGGGAACGTCTCTACGGTGCGTTCTCCTGCCTCGCCACCTTGGCGGTGCTGGCGCGTTACACAACCGACGACACCAATGCCTGGGCGCGGGTACTCGACGTCGCCGTTGCTACCGGGGGACTGTGGGCCTCGAGCCTGCTGGCCGACTGGGTCGCAGACCTCGGCGTATACGGCCGAGCCCCGCGGGGGAGGGCCGCGCTCGGGATGCTCCGGACGTCGGGCCAAATTCTTGAGGCGGCCATCGTGCCGACATTGGTCCTGATGGCTGCCGGCTTCGGTTGGCTCAGCACGTATACCGCGATGTGGATTGCGATGTGGTTTGTCGTTGGCGAACTCGGCCTCATCGCGCTGCTTGCCGTACGTCGAGCGCAGCTGCGGTGGTGGCAGCAGGTGGTAGCCGTTGGCGCCCTGGCGGGCATTGGCGCACTCGTCCTGGTCATCAAGATCCTCGCGCACTGAACCGCGCCAGGCGGTTGGCTTGCACTACCTCGAAGGTAATTGCGGCGGTTACCTCAACGCGGCAACGTGGGTGCTGTCACCAGCGGCGTTGACGGAGAGGAAAGCTCATGCAGGAGCACAAAGGTTCCAGCCCTCCGATCTCACGGTGGTTGCGGTTCGTGCTGAGGTCGGACCGGGCCGGATCGTCCTGGTACATCGGAACCGGCTTCTTTTTCGCGCCGGGACTCGCCATCGTTGCCCCGTGGCCGCAGCTCACCACGGTGCTGTGGCTGATCATGGGCCTCGCAGGGTTGTGGCTGGGCCTGCTTGGTGTAGCGATGGCGACCGGGTTGGCCATGGTTCTTCGGTCCAACGGGGAGATTCCGGAGGAATACTGGCGTTCGGTGCTCGACTATCGGTCAACGCAACATAGCCCAGCCACTCACGGCAATTGACAGATTCGCCTCAGACCCGTTGGCGGCGGTGGGAGCATTGAGCCGTGCGGCCTCGTAGTGTTGCTCGCGAGGCCTACGATCGACCACCGCTGGGACCATCAGCCGTCGCACTTCTGGATCGTGCTCGGTGCCGCCGCGCTTGGATGGTCGGTGGGCACCTCGGCGCGGCGACGCGCGACGCGCGTCTGGTTCTCGTATCGATGTCGTTCGTCGCGTCCGCCGCCTTTCTCGGGCTGCGTGCGCTCGCCACCCCCCGCGTTCTGATCTCACACCCGAACGCCGGCTGCGTGGTGGCGGTCCCGATCGGACTGGTGATCGCCGCGGCGTTCGCCCTGTTGGCGACGGTGGCCGGGTGGGCGGCGTGGTCGTTGGATCTGGCAGGTCCTGATGATCGCCGCCTTCGCGTCGATCGCGACGGCGTCGGCGCGGATGCGAACGACGAGCGCTTCAGCGACTTGTACCTCGACGATGTCGCGGGCGCTACGCGCGACGTCACTGTATTCTTCCCCGACCTGGAGGGGTTCACGAAGTTCTCCGAAGAGCATCCTCCCGATGTTGTGCGCACGATGCTGAACACCTATCTGGAGGCCGTCCTTCCGGACATCCGTGCCGCCGGTGGACGCGTTGACCGTTTCATCGGGGAGGCGGTCATGGTGACGTTCAACGTGTCCGTGGACCATCCCGACCACGCCGCCAGGGCCGCTCGCGCCGCACTGAACTTCCAGAACGCCGCGCAACTCGTCGCGATTCGCCATCGGAATGGCCGAGGTTCAGGGCGGGGATCAATACCGGGTCCGCCGTCGTCGGAGTGGTCGGTGATGGCAGGCGGCGTGATTACACGGTGATCGGTGACACGGTGAATGTCGCGGCCCACATCGAGGCGCTCGCGCCGGTGGGATCGGTTGTCATCAGTGGCGCGACACGTAACGCGCTCACCGGTGCCGGGTCAGCTCACTGGGCACCGCCACCGTGAAGACACGCGCGAACCGCTCGAGATCTGGCGCCTCGACGGACTGGCCTGACGCACAGACGAAGTCGCCGCTACGAATCACTTGACCTCAAGGGCGCTTCAGGTCGCACGATCGTGCTTCGACCCATCAACGAGCCGAAGGGACCCTGCACCATGAGACAGATCCGTGCCGACCTGTGGGAGACACGTACCGACTCCCCATTTCCCGGGCTGACGACGCACGCGTACCTGTGGACGGCGCCGTCCGCAGGCAATGCCATGTTCTACTCCGTGGCCGGCGACGCAGACTTCGACCAGCTCAGTGACCTCGGAGGTATTGCGCATCAATACCTTTCGCATCGGGACGAGGCGGGCCCGATGCTCTCGCGGATCTCCAGTCACTTCGGTTCCCGACTCCATGCCCCGGTCATCGAGTTGATCGACATCGGACGCTTTGCGCACGTGGATATCCCGATCGGCAGCAGACATGTCGATTCCAACGACGTCGAGGTCATCCCTACGCCAGGGCACTCACCGGGGAGCACGTGCTACCAGGTGCGTGGCGCCGGCGAGGCGACCTACCTCTTCACCGGCGACACTGTGTGGCTCAGTGCAACGGGGGAGTGGACGGCAGGCTACATCAACGGCATCAGCGACGCTACCGCGTTGGCATCCAGCCTTGAGTTGCTCGGAACGCTCAACCCCGACGTGGTCATCTCCAGTGCCTTCGCGGGTGACCATGGAGCCCACCCGCTCGACGGTAGACCTTGGTCGGATTGCATCGACCAGGCGCTGTCCCGCCTGCTGCCCGGAGAGTCGGGTGAGATTCCGTACGCGGTTGGCGGTCGCTCATGATTTGGTCATCGGGCCTGAAGCCCCGCGCAATTATTTGTCAGCCGGAGTCATTTGAAGAATAGCCATAACGCGAGACCCAGCCCGCCGATCGCAACGGCAATTCGCAGATAGGTGGGTGGCATGATTTTGACGACGGGTGGGCCGCACCAGCCGCCGACGAAGGCGCCAATTGCCATGGCCACGGCGGCCAGCCAGTGCACGGGTCCGAAAATGGCGAATCCGATCGCGGCGACAGTGTTCGATATCCCGGTGAAGACGCTCTTGAGCACGCTTGCGCGCAACATTGTTTCCGATGTGGCCACGAGGATCAGCGCGAAGAACATGACGCCCGCCCCGGCGCCGAAGTAGCCGCCGTAGATGGAGACCACGAACACACCTACCGGATAGATCACCGGGAACTCGCGGCTGCCCGCCAAAGCGCGCAGCCTCGGTTGAATAAGCAGCGTCAACGACGCCGCGGCGACCAGGAACGGGACGACGCGTTCAAACGATCCCGATGGTGCGAGCAGGAAAATTGCGGCGCCCACCAACCCGCCGGCGGCCGCCCAGATCGCGTACTTGACCAGGGTGCGTCGGTCATTGGCAAGCGCGGCCGCGGAATTGGTCGTGGACCCGGCACTGACGGCCACCATCGCCACTGTGTTGGTGACGTTGGCCGTCACCGGTGAGAGTCCGGCCGCCAACAGCGCGGGGTAGGAGACCACTGAGGCCAGGCCGGTGACAAAGCCCACCAAGCCGGTGAAGAACCCCGCCACGACGATCAGTCCGAACACCAGAACGGTCATCGATCGGAAGCTCCTGTATCGACGTCTCGTGCGCTGGCCGGGGTGGAGAGTCCACCTTAATCACGCATGGGAGCGGCGACGACGGTCGCGGTGACGGCGAGGAGTGCGGCCAGGACCAGGAGTGCAGGCGTGAGGGTCACGGCCGCGGCGATGGCGCCGATCAGCAGGGGACCCCCGGCGTCGCCGAGCTCGCGGCCGACTTCGGCGGCGCCGAGAGTTTGACCCAGCCGCTCACTGGGCGTGGCCGAGGCGAGATAGGCGAACCCGATCGGCGTGATCACGCCCACGCCGCACCCGATCAGGATGGCGGCGGCCACCAGCCCGGTGATACCGGGTATCAGCACGGCGACGCAGCCTGATGCGGCGACGGCCAGCCCGGCGGCCAACCCGGCGCGGTCACCGATGCGGCCGCCATCACGTGCCCGCCCGGCGCGCGGCTGAATCAACGCCGCGGCGCCGGCCAGCAATGACACGACTGCGCCGGTCGCCAGCGGGCCGAGCCCCCGCGTGGCACCGACGACGGGGAGGAACCCGACTCCGACGGACAACGCCGCGGTCGCCGCGGCGAGCGCGAGGGTCGGTCGCACGAACCCGGCGCTACCGAGGCGGCGGACCAGATCGGCCACCGTCTGCCGGGCCCGCGGCAGCGGCGGCGCGGCCGGAACGGCCACGGCAGCCCAGCCGGCCACCGCGGCACCGAGCATCCCCAAGGTCGCGAACAGCGTCGAATAACCGCCCAACGCGATCAACACCCCGCCCAGCAGCGGGCCCAGGGTGTAGCCCAGTCCCTTCCAAGCGCCGTAACGACCGAATCCGCCACCCCAGCCAGCCTCCGGCGTGAGCCGTGCCACCAGCATCCCGGCCGCCGGCGAGAACGCCGCCGCGGCGGCGCCCTGACCGAGGCGCGCCAGGCCGACCAGCGCTGGATTCCCGGCAAGCACAAACGCCGCCGAGGCGGCCGCAAACGCCAGCAGACCACCAATGAGCACCGGCCGGGCACCGACGCGGTCCGCCACGGAACCGAACACCGGCTTGAGCACCACTTCCGCGCCGTCGTACACGGCGAGCAGCAGGCCCAGCGACAGCAGGGAGGCGTGCTGACCGCCGGTGTAGCCGCCGAGGCTCGCGGCGATGCTGTGGGCGCCGAACGCCGTGACGAAACCTGCTGCGTACAAGGGCAGTAACGCGCCGCGTGGGCCGAAGCGACCGGCCGGCGGCGCCTTGGGGGCGTTCAGCGCCTCGCCCGGGTCAGAATCGGAACTCATTACGCCCCTTCACATCTGATGCAGTGCAGCGAACACCTGAGAAGTGTAGTCGGCGAGCCGTTCGGTGCTGTGCTTGAGCTGCTGACCCGCTTCGGCTGCGCCCGGCGCGCCGAACACATCGCGTGCCGACAGTTCGCGATGCCACCGGCGTAGCCGCTCCAGGCTCTGTTCCTCCTCTTCGAGTTCGGCCATCGTGAACTTGGCGATTCGGATTTCCTTGTCGATCTCGGCATCGAACTTGGCGCACTCAGCCCTGAACTCGGCCCACTCGTCGGCCCGCTCTGCGGTGAACAGCGCCTCCAGGGCCGCCGCGTCCGCTTCGGCCCGCCCGGCCGCGCTCAGCACCATGACATCGCCGTCGCCACGTCGCGCCAACTCGAGAGTCCGCGCGATTCCGTCGGCGAATACCGGCGCTTCGGGGACGGCCCAGACGCCCTGCCCGAGCAGGACCGCGCCGGCACGGCGCAGCTCACGCCACACGGCCACCCGGTGCCGGGACGGTTCCGCAGGTACCCGAACCACCAGCACCAGCCATGGCACGGCCTCTAGATTCGCCACACTGCAGAGTGTAACGGCAGTTACATAGTGAACGGTGGCGCATCGGCGATGGGACGGCGTTGACGACCTATAGGGAGCTCAGGAGGTTCTTCATCGTGTCGATCTCCCGTTGCTGGGTGGTCACGATGCTGCGCGCCAACTGCACCGCCGCCGGATACTGGCCGTCCTCGGTTTCCGTCTGCGCCATGGCGATCGCTCCTTGGTGATGGGCGATCATCTGGGTCAGAAACAGCGTGTTGGCGTCCGGAGCCTGCGCGTCCCTCAACGCTGTCAGCTCGCGTTCGGTCAGCATGCCGTCACCACCAGACATCGCCGTCGTGGTCATATCTCCCGACGGCATCGGGGGGTCACCCCACTGCTTCAGCCAGCCCTGCATCATCTCCAGCTCGGAGCTCTGTTCGGCTTTGATCTGCCGGGCCAGCTCAGTCACCCGTGGATCGATTCCCTGCTTGGCCAGAACGATGTCGCTCATCTCGACGGCCTGCTGGTGATGCGGAATCATGTGGCGGACGAACCACACGTCCGTGTTGTTGTGCGCCTGATTGGCCGCCGCCGTGGTCGTGGCGCTGGTCATTGCGGCTGACGTGCTGCTTGTCGCCGCCTGGTCGCTCCCCGAACGGCTGCAGCCGGCGGAGATCGTCAGCACCACGACCACGGCCGCCCAGGTCATGACCGATTGCATCTTCATGGAGGTGTTCCTTTCGCTCAGGGCCCTCGCAAGCGCGGGATACCCCGGACGAATCGCCGCAACCGAGGCCGGCCGAACGATCTGCCGCCTTGACGCTCCGCGCTCAGACCACAGAGAACGACGGTGGTAAGGATGTCCTCCCGGTCAGCGAGTTCAGCACCGTTGGGCCGTCACCGAGCGCTACCGCGATACGCGCCGCCAGAACCGTGGCCTCGCAAAGCACCTCATCCGGCAATGTAAACGAAATGTCCACTGCCGCGGCGATGTCGAGGCTGTGCACGGCGAGTTCGAAGGTCCGTGTGGGCAGATACTCGGACAGCCGTATACCGAGCCCGCCGATAACCTGGATCCGTCCGTCCTCGGCATTCGCCAGCTGATCGAGCACGCTCTCGACCAGCGTGTCGACCGCCGCCACAGGGTCAACACCGAGGTCCCTGCCGGCCTGCCTGCCGCGTTCGGCGACCGCGGACTGACCCATGGCTGCCGCCGCGGCATTGGCGCGGACGTAGTAGTCCCGGGCGCTCGCAATGTCTTCACGCTCGGCCGTGGTCAGCAGGTAGGTGGCAACCGTCGTGAGGGAGCGTGACGTGTGTCCCACCAGCGACCGCAGATCCCACTGGCCCAGGCCCGGGCCGTCCCACTGCCCGTCCTCAATGGCGTGAACCAGCCGTGCGAAACTTCGCGCCGCAGTGGCATAGGTGGTCAATGTGTCGCGATCAACACCGCTCACCCGACACAGCATGCCACCTCGGACCTCCTCAGAAGGTGACCGTCAGCGGCGGCGTCTCCACAGCACGAGGCCGACGATGACGGCGACGGTGAGTGCGGCCGCCGCCACCGGCAGAGGGGGCTCTTTGCTCTGCTGGACCTTCTGGGTGATCTGGGCTTTTGTCTCGGCGGCCTTCTGTTGTGCCCGGCCTTTGACGTCGAGCTTGGCGGTCAGGGCTCCGACGGTCTCACCGAGCTCTTCCCGGGTCTGCTCGATGTCGGCCTGAATGTCGTCGATGCCCGCGTCGGGGCCCGGTTCGGGTCGAACGCCGTCAGCTGCGGTCATGACGCGCTTCCTTCAGCTCGTGGATGTCTTCTTTCACGCTCGCGACCGTCTGTTCGGGAGTGGGCGATGCCTGCTCCACTTCCTTCTTACTGAGCAGGCCGGCGATACCGGCGGCGACGAAGAGCACCGCTGCGACGATCAGCGCGGACGTCCATACCGGCAACACCAACGACAACGCCGCAATGCCTGCGGCGATCAGGCTCGCCAGCCCCAGGACGGCCAGCAGACCCGCCACACTGAACAGGCCCGCACCGATGCCGGCATGTTTGGCGGACTCGTGGAACTCCTTCTGCGCGAGCCGCAACTCGTCACGGACCAGCCTCGCTGTCTGTGACGTCAGTTCCGCCACCAGTTCGCCGATCGATTCATTCGTCTTCGGGTTTGATTCCACGCTCATGGCCGTACCGACCCCCTGCTTTCGCTCCGCCTCCATTGTCATCGCATGTGGATGCCCTGGGCTGTGGCCGCTAAAACGTGCTACGGCCGCATTGGCGAAAGTCGCTGACCGCCCGGATCTTGTTCATCACGTCGAGGGCTGCGACCTTGTAGGCCTCGGAGAACGTGGGGTAGTTGAACACTGCGTCGACGAGGTATTCGACGGTGCCGCCGCAGCCCATCACGGCCTGGCCGATGTGGACGAGTTCGGTGGCATTGGTGCCGAAGATGTGCACGCCGAGCAGCTTGCGGTCCTCGGTGGAGACGAGCAGTTTGAGCATGCCGTAGGAGTCGCCGGCGATCTGGCCACGGGCCAATTCTCGGTAGCGGGATACCCCGAACTCGTACGGGATGGATTCCTTGGTCAGCTCGACCTCGGTCGCGCCGACGTAGGAGACCTCGGGGATCGTGTAGATGCCGATCGGCTGCAACTTGGTCATGTCGTGCGCCGGTTCGTTGAACGCGTGGTAGGCGGCCAGCCGGCCCTGGTCCATCGAGGTGGCGGCCAGCGCGGGGAACCCGATGACGTCGCCCACGGCGAAGATGTGCTCCACCTTGGTTCGGAACTGCTCATCGACGAAGATGCGGCCGCGGTCGTCGGCTTCGAGACCGGCGTTGTCCAGGCCGAGGTATTCGGTCTGGCCTTGGCGTCCGGCCGAGTACATCACCATATCGGCGGGGATCTGCTTGCCGCTGGCGAGCGTGGTGATGGTGCCCGATGGTCCGACTTCGACGCCGGTGACCTCTTCGCCGAACCGGAACGTCGCCGCAGAATCGCGGAGGTGGAATCGCAGTGCCTCGACGATCTCGGGGTCACAGAACTCCAGCATCGAGTCCCGCTTTTCGACCACGGTCACCTTGGTGCCCAACGCTGCGAATATCGACGCGTATTCGATGCCGACGACGCCCGCGCCGACCACCACCATGGATGACGGGATGGTCTGCAGGTGGATGATTCCGTCGGAGTCGAGGACCCGTTCCTCGTCGAAGGCGACACCGTCGGGTCGCGCCGGCCTGGTTCCGGTGGCGATCACGATCTGGTGGCCGCTCACGGTGATGTGCTCGGCACTGTTGTCGTTCTCGACCACTACCGTGTGCTCATCGACGAAACGGCCGTGTCCGGCATACATTTCGACGTTGTTGCGCATCAATTGCGAACGGATGACGTCGATTTCCCGGGTGATGACGTGCTCGGTGCGGGCGTGTAGATCAGCGGTGGTGATGTTCTCCTTGACGCGGTAACTCGCGCCGTACAGCTCCCGCTGGCTCATGCCGGTCAGATACACCACCGCTTCGCGAAGTGTCTTCGAGGGAATGGTCCCGGTATTCACGCAGACCCCGCCGAGCATCTGACCGCGCTCGATCATTGCCACCGTCTTGCCCAACTTCGCCGCCGCGACCGCAGCCTTCTGGCCGCCCGGACCTGAACCGATGACGACGAGGTCGTACTCGATCATTGAAGCCATGGAATAGACATGTACCCCGATCGGCGGAATCTCATGGAAGAACCTGGCAGATAGCCGCAATCTCGGAGGTGAGAGGGCTTCCGGGCCGGCTTTCTACTGGTTCTCAGCAGGTGCGGGCCCGGTTGATCGGCGCGCGGTCCGGGCCAGTACCTGCGGACCGGACGTCAGCGCCCGTTTCCACGGCGCAACACCGTCGACTTCGATCTCGATGGAAATACTGAGCACCGTCCGAATGAGCACGATCAGCCCGAGAATCGCCGCGTCCGGTAGGGAAGGCGTAGAGGTGACGGTTTTGACGATATCGGCGGCGACCAGTAACTCCAGGCCCAGCAGAATCGCGCCACCCAGTGCATCTCGCAAGGTCTTGAATGCTTGCCCGCCGTCACCGGAGCGCCGCCACGTCACTGCGGCAAGCGCGAACGCGAAGAGAAACCCCACCACCATGGAGGAGACACCCAACACCTCGAACGCCTGGGTCGCCCGCTCAAAGAACGATTCCACGTCCATCGTTTGAAAGTTCCTGTTCCGCAGGACATTCAGGACGTCCGGCCGCTTCTACAAGCAGGTTGGGTAATGCGCCCGTGTACGAGGAGCCTGTCTCGGTCACCGACGCGTTCCTGACTCTAGCGTCGGCGAAGGGAGGCGGGCAGCGTGTTTTGCGGCCCAGCCGTCATGAACTTCACGACTTCGGGCACTACGGTGGCGTCGATGACACCGACGGATGCTGACCTGCTCGCCGTGGTCGAACGATCGCCCGACGCCGCGGCGCGCCACGACCGTGTCGGTTGGGTCGGGTTGTTCACGCGCGACGGTCGTGTCGAGGATCCCGTCGGCTCGCGACCACATGTCGGGCATGAGCAGATCGGTCGTTTCTACGACACCTTCATCGGCCCACGGCAGATCATGTTCCACCGCGATCTCGACATCGTCGACTCGTCAACGGTGATTCGTGATCTGGACCTCGAGGTCAGCATGTCGCGGTCGGTAACCATTTTCGTTCCCACGGTGCTGCGCTACGACGTCATCTCGACCGAGGGAGGGCTGCGGATCGCGGCGCTGCGCGCACACTGGGAGTTGCCGGCAATGGTGGCCCAGTTCCTGCGGCAGGGCGCCGGCTCGGTACCTGCGGGGATCGCTCTTTCCCGGGGCCTGCTGCGCCACCAACGGGTAGGCGGCGCACTTGGATTCGCGGCTGGGTTGCGGCGCACCGGCAAGCGTGGGACGGCGGCGGCGACTCGGTTCATCACCGCCCTGGCCAGCGGCAGAGACGACGCGGCCCGTGGTGGGCTCAGCCCGGACGCGGTGATCACCCTGGGTGACGACTCGGCGCTGACCGTCGACGAACTCGGGGATCGGTTGCACGGTGCAGGCACAACCCGGGTGATCACGTCGGGTCACACCGTGGTGGTGTCGGCAGAGTCGGACCACGCGCGGGCCGTCCTGTTCATCGAAATTGATTCCGCCGCAGGCCTTGTCAGGCGCGTTCGGTACTTCCCGGAATAGACGCCGGCGCTACCGCCAAAGGTACGGAGCAAGTTGACGGGCCGCGTCGGCCGCTGCGGGTTGATCCCCGCTGTGCAGGACGCCCAGTTGAACATGGTCGGCGCCGGCGGCGCGATGCTGGTGTGCCGTCGCGGCGACGTCGGCCGGGCCGCCCCACGCGACGAGCGCATCGACGAGGTGGTCGCTCAGGGTGCTGATGTCGGCTTCGGTGAAACCGAGGCGCCGGGCCGAGTCGGCGTAGCCCCGCAGAGTCAATAAGAACCGCAGCGGTTCGCGCGCCGTCTGCCGGGCCGTGACAGGGTTCTCATCCAATACCGCGAACTGTGCGATCGCGAGGACGCGATCGGGTCCCAGGCGTGCGCGGGCGTCGGCCGTGTACCCCGGCGTCACCAGCAGCGGGACGGCACCCGCGAATCGCTCGCGGGCGAGGTCGAGTTTGCGTGGGCCGATCGCGGCAAGGATTCGTCGTTCGCGGGGATCGGGTGCTCGGCGGTGTCGAGCACGTCCAGATACGTGCCGAGCGCGTCGAGTGCGCGCGGCCGCTGTGGTGCGCCCAGGCCCACGAGCAGCCGACCGGGGTGAGTGGCCTCCAGGCGCGTGTATAGATCGAGCACGGCGGCGGCGGCGTACACGTCCGGAGGAATGATCGACGGCGCGACCACCGCCCGCTCGGTCACCTGCGCGAGATCGGCAAGCCGCTCGAGGGTGTCCAGTTGACCGCCCGCCATCCACAATGTGGTGAATCCCAGCTTTTCGATCTCGGTGGCGGCGGTCAGGTGGGCGTCGTCCGGCGCCCTGTCGATGGCGAACCCGAACGGTCCCAGGTCCATGGTGGTCACGAACGTCAACCTAGGACCTGAACTGTGATTGAAGTCAAGACGACGCCGCGGGCCTGCGCCGTCATCGAATTGGAGTAGTGGACTACTCGATGCCAGAGGCCCCGGCTCAGGAACACTCGGGACAGCCGGCCATGAGGCGGAATCGTTCAGAGGGGGCGTTCATGGGCGCAGCAGAAAACCGCGCAGTCCTCGCGCGTTGGACCCGGGACGAGGATCATCACGACCTGTCCCGCCTTGAGGACTACATGCATGACGACGTCGTGGTGTACCAGCCCGGGACCGAGACGGTGGTCGGAATCGCGGCCTACCGCGCCATGATGCAGGCCGCCTACACGGGGCTCCCGGACCTCCGTGTCGTCCACGATGACGAGTTCGCCACCGACGACCGTGTCGTGTGCAGGTGGCGGATCAGCGGAACGCACAGCGCCGAGTCTTTCGGCTACCGCCCCACGCGACGGCGTCTCGAGTTCGCGGGCATCAGCGCTTGGGACTTCGACGACGGCAAGGCAAGGCGCGGCTGGATGTATTCCGATGTGCCCGCGATCATGGCGCAGGTCGGAGCCTGGGGGCTACAGGTACCGCGGACGGCAACCTCGGCCCAGTCAGGTCCGACGCTGCTCGCCTGGTGAGGTTGGCCAGTAGCGGACGTCAGTCCACTTCGAACTCGGACGGCACATCGGCTCCGATCCGGAACGCGGGGTTTCGCGTCCGGCACTCCGCAGTAGATCGCGTCTGCAGCGGCAGCTCCTTTGATCTCATCGTTGGTCAGGCCGAAGCGGTGTGCCGCGCGTTCACCTGGGCGATGACGGCGGCGGCGACGGCGGCGACGCGAGAGGCTGTGACGGCGGGGGGAGATTGACGCAGGCGGGCACCCGGAGGTTTCGCCGCGGTCCGAGAAGCGTAGCCGCTTCGAGCAGCGCAAGAGTTCGGCTAATCGGTCACCCACACGATGCGTCTTTCGACGAACTTCGTTCTGCAGCAGCAGATTTGACCGTCTAGACCGGGCTGGTCACCGTGTCGGCCTGCTCAACCCGGACCGGTACGCCCTCGCGCCGTGAGCGGTCGCACGCCTCCGCGACGTAGAGCGCCTGCAATGCGTCTGCCGCCGTGCACGGGCTCGGCACGCGGCCGGTGGCGACGTTGACGAACGTTGTCAGTTCGGCGATGTAGGCGTTGTGGAAGCGTTCCATGAAGGTCGCGTACGGACGGTCCTGGTGCCAGGACAGCGCCGCCTCGGCGGTAGGCATCGGGGCGCGGTCGTCAAGCCCGACGAAGCGGGCCCCCTTGGATCCGCACACCTCGAGCCGAACGTCGTGGCCTGCACCGTTGTACCGCGTCGCCGACACGGTCGCCAGGGTGTCGTCGTCGAAGCGCAGCACGGCGGCCACGGTGTCGACGTCGCCGCCGGCGCGGAAGAAGTCGGCGCCCTTGTTCGAACCCCAGGCGTGCACCTCGACGACGCGCCGTCCGGTCAGCCACAGCAGGATGTCGAAGTCGTGAATGCTGCAGTCGCGGAACAGCCCACCGGATGTCGGGATGTACTCCGCGGGCGGCGGCGTCTGATCCGCGGTCACGGCACGCAGGCTGTGCAGCCAGCCGAGTTCGCCGGACTCGAGCGCGTGCTTGGCCGCGCGGTAGCCGGCGTCGAAGCGTCGCTGGAAACCGATCTGGACCGGCACGGGCGTCGTGGCCGCGTGCTCGACCACGGACAACGTCCCCGAAACGTCAAGGGCAACCGGCTTCTCGCAGAACACGGCCACCTGCGCATCGAGTGCGCGGTGGATGAGATCGGCATGCGCGCTGGTTGCCGCGGTGATGACGACGCCGTCGATGCCGGCGCCGAGGAGTTCGTCGACGCTGTCGGCGGCAGTGATCCGCGGTGACGTGGCGGCCAGGTCCTGAGCCCGGGCGGGATCGACGTCCGCGACCACGAGCCCGTCGACCTGTTCTAGGTCAAGCAACGTCTCGGCATGGAACCGACCGATGCGACCCGTGCCGATCAAACCGAACTTCATGGTGAGCCTCCCAATACCTTGGACAACTTGGAACGGTCCAATTATAGTTCACTGTGCGGCACGCTTCCGCCCGGTGTCAAGAGGTGCTGGGATTGTCCATCAGCGCGGCCCGATGAGGAGGTGATCGTGTCGCTGCCCCGTCCGCCCACCATCAGGCAGGTCGCCGAGCGTGCCGGTGTCTCGAAATCTCTGGTGTCGCTGGTACTTCGGGGTGCGGCGAATGTGAGCGAGGCCAAGCGCGCCGCCGTGCTCGCTGCGGTCGACGATCTCGGCTACCGGCCCAATGCCGCGGCTCGCAATCTCACCAGCCGCCGGAGCGACACCGTCGGGGTACTGCTCAACGACCTGCGCAACCCGTGGTTTGTGGACTGCCTCGACGGGCTCGCCTCGGTGCTGCACGGCAACGGTCTGCGGATGTTCCTGGCGGATGCCCGCCTGGACCGTGCCATGGGGGAGAGCCTGACCGAGGGCTTCCTGGAGTTTCGGGTCGACGGGCTGGTGATTGTCGGAACGGTCGAACCGTCGCATGCTGTCGAGGCTGCCGCAGCGACGGTCCCGACGGTTGTCGCGGCAAGTCGCGACATCGATCTGCCCAACGTGGACGTGGTGGCCAACGACGACGTCGTGGGAACCCGGCTCGCCGTCGAGCATCTCCTCGGTCTCGGACACCGCCGCATCGCGCACCTGAGTGGAACCTCGGGCGAGGTGGCCCGGATCCGTCGCGAGACATTTGTCGACGTGATAGACGAGGCGGGCCTGCAACCGCTCATCGAACGCACCGACATGACCGAGGAGGGCGGATACCGTTCAGCGGTAAGGCTTCTCGCGGCACCCGACCCGCCGACTGCGGTGTTCGCCGTCAACGACATTTCCTGTGTGGGTGCGTTGTCGGCCGCGGATGAACTCGGTGTGCAGGTGCCGCAGCAGCTTTCGTTGGTCGGCTACGACAACACCCACATCTCCGGAATCCGGCACGTGTCGTTGACCACGGTGGACAACGCCAGCTACGACGTCGGGCGGCGTGCCGCGCAGGCCCTGCTGCGTCGAATTGACTCGCCCGGCCGTCCGGCCGACCTGGAACTCATCGCACCGCATTTACAGATCCGGGGGTCCAGCGGACCGGCGTCGACGTGATCGGTGGCTCGGTACCGTTCCCGCGCGCCGCGATACCCGTGCTCACGGGAAGCTTCAGCGCAATCTGATCAAAGACAGCTCGAGTGATCTCTTCCTGGGATCGGGTGGCGTAGTACGCGACCAGTGGCTCCGGAGTCTGCGCGGAGAACATCGACGCGGGGGCGCGCGGGGGTGTTGATGTTGGGCACTGACTTGCCCGTCAGCGCGGCCCTCGCCGTCAGCCACGTGTGCTGCCGCATGCTGCCCAGCATGAATCCACGGATGGCGCTGCACGATGTCCCGACATGCCGATGCTGCTGTCGATGTACCGGAACGGCGAACTGAAGCTCGACGAACTGGTGACGCGGAGCTATCGGCTGCCAGATCAACGAGGCGATCACCGATCTGCGCGAGGGCCGAAACATAAGCGGCATCATCCAGTTCCAGCCGAGCTGAGCAGTCCCGCCAGTCAGGCGGCTGCGCTCGCCGGAAATCCTTTTCGGTTCCTGTCGAGAGCAGCGGCGGAATGTCGCCATAAGGCGCAGTATGGAAGCAGCAGCCCCGCCTGCGAATCCGCCTCAGGTGGGCTGATTTGGAGGACATCATGATCACCTTTTACGCACTGGCCGGAACGTTCGGCCTCGGTGTGCTCTGGCTGGGAACAAACCTTCGGGTCATCAAGCAATTCGAACGAGGCGTCGTCTTTCGATTCGGTCGGGTGCAATCGGGTGTGCGTGGACCGGGACTCACCATGCTCATTCCGATCGCCGACCACCTCGAAAAGGTGAACATGCAGATCGTCACGCTTCCCGTGCCCGCCCAGGACGGCATCACCCGCGACAACGTCACTGTCCGTGTCGACGCCGTCATCTATTTCAATGTGGCCGATCCGGTGCGGGTTGCCGTCGACGTCCAGGACTACATGTCCGCTATCGGCCAGGTGGCCCAGACGTCGCTCCGTTCGATCATCGGCAAGAGCAACCTGGACGACCTACTCTCCAA
>JAOPWF010000128.1 GCA_025965815.1 Mycobacterium sp. | reverse complement strand
AGGACGCAGAAGATTTCATGCTTGGAGGCCTCAGCTTCGAGGCGTTCGCATCCAACCTGCGTGTCCTGGACATGGGCGCGCCCGAGGCGGTGCGACCGGTGGCGATCTGGGGGCCGGCGATCCTCGTCCAGATCCAGGGCGAGCTGGCTTCCGGGATCTGCACCTTCAACGGCCAACTCCGCATCGTCAGCGCCAGCCATGACCCGCTTCCCGACTACCTCGACCGTGTCCGCGACGTCCTCGACGCCGCCTGCTGAGGGTGCGGTCCAGCGCGATGACCGTTCGACCATGAGACGGTGATAGCTGTCACGCTGTGACGCTCCACCCCAATCGTCCAGCGGGGGTTCGTATCTCGAGTTTCGAATCTGAGACCGACTCCCAATGATCTGCAAATAGCGAGGGTACGTTGGTGAGGGTGACGAGTCCGGGAACCTTCCCCACCGCCAACAGTTTCGACAAGCTCTACCGCGGAGAGCCCAGTTTTGACGGAGGCCCCAAACCCGCTGGCATTCCGTGGGATGTCCATCAAGCGCAGCCCCGGCTGATGGAACTGGAGGCCCTCGGTGGGATCGTCGGCGAGGTGCTCGACATCGGCTGCGGCCTGGGCGACAACGCCATCTTCCTGGCCTCCCGCGGCTACTCGGTGACCGCGCTGGATGGTTCGCCGGCCGCCATCGAGCAGGCCCGCAGCCGGGCGGCCGAAGCCGAAGTGTCGGTGAGCTTCGGCGTCGCCGACGCCACCAACCTCACCGGCTACGACGGACGATTCGACACCGTCATCGACAGCGCGCTCTACCACTGCCTCGACGAAGACCACCGGCAGGCTTATGCCGGCGGCCTTCACCGCGCGACGCGTCCGGGCGCGCGCTGGCACCTGTACTGCTTCTCCGACGGCAACGTCAACGGCATGATCGCGCCAATGGGAGCCGCGCCGGAGGTAGTCGAAGCCCTGCTGCACGGGCCCAGAACCATCGGGCAGAACATTCGCGACACCCTCACCGCCAACGGCTGGCGAATCAACTTCTTCGGTCCGACCACCTACACGGGCAATGTCAGCGCGTTCACCCGCGACCTGAACGATCTGCCCCAACAACTGCGCGGGAAGGTCTCACCCGAGGCGCTGGAACAGATGCGCGGCATCAACGACCGGTTCGCCACCATCGTGAAGCTCATCGACGACGACCGGGTATACCTTCCGTTCACCGTCGTGCACGCCGAGCGCGTCGATTAATTGTTCGAGCGGCGAAAGAGGTCGTGGCGTTTCGCTAGTCACGTCGCGTCGATCCTCGTTGTTGCGACGCTCAGCACCGCGTGTGGCTCGACACCTCCGGCAGAAGCACCTGCCCAGCAGGCCCTCTACGGCAGTCCCTACCTGCGCGACGGCAAGGCGGCCATCGTCCGCTGCGCCGACCGTTCGAAGTACCCGACGCTGGCCGACATCGATCAGCCCGGCGTGCGTGTCGTCGCCAATCCCGGCGGCACCAACGCAGACTTCGACAAGGCGAACATCCATCACGCGACGATCGTGAACTACCCGGACAACAACACCATCTTCGACCAGCTCACGAGCAGCAACGCGGACGTGATGATCACGGATGCGAGCGAAATCTGTTGGCAGACAAAGCAGACCCGCAACTCCAGGTGGTTGTGCCGTGACTACCCGTAGGCACAATGAGCCTCGCTGGGCACGACGGGGCGGCTTTGACCGCTCGGCGGACCTCCCGCCATCGGTGGCGACGATCAAGCGGTCCAGCCACATCGTTGCCGCGCAGCGCGCCGGCCAACGACCGCCGCAGCAGGCTGACCGCGGCCACTTTGCACGGTGGTGTCCGATCTGCTCAGTCGGCTTTTCGTACGGGCACGGCCGCGCCGAGCGCGTCGAGGACGGCCAGCGGGTCCAGGTAGTCCCGCCAGTGCGTCACCTTGCGATCGCGGATCGTGATCACGGAGATGAAGTGGTTGGTGTAGGGGCGTCCGGTCGCGACGACTCGGCCGTGTCCGGTGTATTCGAGGACGACGACCGACGACTCGCGGTCCCGGTAGACGGCCAGATCGCTACAGCGGTCCAGCATCATCGTGTCTCCGTACCCGCGGTACAACTCGGCCAGGTCGTCTCGACCCTCGATTCTTTTCGGGTAGCCGGGGACCGTGACCACGAACTCGGTGACAGCGTCATCGGCAAACAGGTCGAAGAAATGTCCGCCGTCGACCAACCCGTCGAGCCCCCTCTCGATGATCCGGAAGAACGGCTCCAAAGCCTTGAAGTCCTCGAGGTTCGTCACTGGCATGTGATTGCCCATTCTTGTCGTAAGTGGCTGTCGAACCGCGGCAATCCGCCGCAGCCCGGTGCGAAGAAGCGGATACGATGACCTCTGAGATTCGCAACGCCTATCGGGGCCAAAGCAGCACCCGTGGCGATCGTCCACTTGTCTCGGATGTGGCTCACCCATTTATCTCCACCGCCGCATTCTCCTCTGTAAGCCGCGGCGCCGTCGCTCTTGGCCCCGTAGTGCTCAGCTTGGTTTGTGTGCGGTGAGCAGGCAGGCTGGCATCTTGTGCCGCCTTTCGCGTCGACGCTGTAAGGTGACGGCACTGGCATGCCAGGGATCCGCAGAACTGCGCTTCCGAGGTGGATGAACGCCGGTCGGATCTCGTCGATCTCCCAGTACTTCGAAACCCGCCTCGCGCAGTTCGACTTCGGTGACTTCCGCGGGCTTGGGCTCCGCACGCGACCGGAATGTGCGAGTGCTCGGTGACAACGAGGGAGTTGAACCCGCGCTCCTCTACCGCTGGGCCCAGCCATCGTGGACCCACGCCCTCGTCGGTGATGAAAGTTGAGATACCAAACTTCACACCGCGCTCCGCCGAAGCTGGCTCAGAGACCCGTCGTTCGGCCGTCTCGCCGTCTGATCCTTTTGTCCAACCATTCGTAGTCTCACTATCCGCAGGCCGCGGGTTTCACGCCGCGACGGCATCGATGACGCTTTGTGGGGAGGTTGTGGCCAGCAGCGCTGCGCGCCGCCGGCCGGCGCGGCGAGGCGGTCGTCGTACTCTTCGAGGGAGCGTTCCTGGCCAGGACTGACCGCAACCATGCTCATGTCAATCAAGGCGCCCCAGCCGGGATCGGTGAGCCCTCCCAGAACCACTTCGACGATCGCGACCCTGCCGCCGGTAGTCATCGCCTCACGGCATCGCTGACGGATCTTGATGGCCCTCTGAGCGTACGAGTCGTACCGGGGTACTGCGGTGTGGCGATCGCACGCGGCATCAACGAGTTCAGGTGGTCGTCCACCCACAACGAATCGACGCGGCTCGGGACGGCGATGTGATTTTCGGCGCATCTTCGAACTTCGACGCGGCGCGGGTCGTGTTGAGTGTGTGGCTTCCCGCACTCCCGGTGAAGACGGGATATACGACATCGACATGTCCGACGCGCAGACCTTGCCTCCCGGATGGCCGGCTGCGAAGGGGCGAGACGGTGATTCGCTGGACGCGGAGGGGGCCAAGCATTTACTCAGCCGTCGCCGCGTCCGCGACATTCGCCGTGAAGTGATGATGATGCGGGCTTTCCAGAGCCGGCTGATCGGTTCCGTGCTGCGGCGCTTAGGTGGCCCGGAGAGCATTCTGCAACTGGGGATGGGGTTTTGGTCCTCCCGGGTCATTCTCACCGCGGTTGAATGCGGCGTGTTCACCGAATTGGCGAGCGGCCCGCTGTCCGCACCAGAATTGATGGAGCATCTCCGCTGGCACCCGCGGGCTGCCCAACCGGCCCTGGACTGTCTGGTCGCTATGGGACTTCTCCGGTGCGACCGGACCGGTCGTTACTCGAACTCGCGGCGGGCCAACCTGTTCCTGGATCGTGAGAAACCCAGCTACATCGGTGGACTGATGGAGCTGTCGAGTAAACGGCTGTACGACATCTGGTCGGGGCTGGGGGATCTGCTGCGGACGGGGCAACCCGCAGCAGATGAGGAATCTGGAGACAACGAGTTCTTCTCCTCCGTTTACCGCGACCCGACGGCACTGAAGGAATTCCTGGCTGGGATGACGGGGATCTCGACGGGAGAGTCGACGTTCATCGCGGCGCGCTTCCCGTGGAGGCGCTTCCGAACATTCGTTGACATCGGCGCCGCCCAGGGCGCGATGCCGGTGCGAGTCGCGCTGACTCATTCCCATCTCAGCGGGGCCAGCTACGACCTGGCGCCGGTAGGGCCCATCTTCGAGGAATACGTCGCGTCGTTCGGGCTCAGTGACCGCCTCCGCTTCATCCCGGGGGATATGTATGACGGTCCACTGCCCAACGCCGATGTGATCTCCTTTGGCCACGTGCTCCACGGTTACAGCCAAGAAACGCGCCGCGAGCTGATCGCGAAAGCCTATTCGGCTGTCCCGCCCGGAGGCGCTGTTCTCATTTGCGACGCCATGGTGAACCCACGCAACCCGCATAACTACATGAGCCTGCTGTCGAGCTTGAATATCATGCTCGAGATGCGAGAAGGCTTCGAAGCCACAACAAGCGAGTGTGCTGACTGGCTTCGCGCTGCCGGCTTCGATCGTGTGACGACGCGTCACCTCGTCGGCCCCACCTCAATGGTGTTCGGATACAAGCCAGGCCGGTTGCCGTGAGCGCTGGGCCCGTTCGGGTGGGTCGCGGCCGCGGTTCTATCGCCAGTTCGCGTCCGGCAGTGGGCCGTCCACCGCGACACGGCAGGAGATGTCCTTCAGCGATTCCAGCTCAGCCATGCGGGTGGTCAGTGCTTCGTGGATGTAGTCGTACGCATCGGGCCCCAGCGCGAGCCGGGTCGGGGCGGGGGTCTGCTCGGCGACAGCGATGATCGCCGAGGCGACCTTGCGCAAATCGGACTGGGCCGCCGCGTTGACCGCCCCGGGTGTCTGGATGAATCGTCGCAGCCTGCCGACGGGCCCGGACTCATACTCCGCCATGGCGGTCGCGAACCTGTGATTGGTGCCGAAGTCGGTCGGCACGTTCCCTGGCTCGATCAGCGTGACGTCGATACCGAATTCGCTGACCTCGCCCTTGAGCGCCTGCATGAATCCCTCGATTCCCCACTTCGCCGCCGCGTAGGGGCTCATGCCAGGATCGCTGATCTGGCCACCGATGCTGGACAGCTGGAGGAATCGGCCGCCGCGCTGGGCACGCAGGTGTGGCAGCACCGCGCGTGCCAGCTGGATCGGACCGATGAGGTTGGTGTCCAACGCGTCGGCCAGTTCCTGGTCGTTGAGTTCTTCCACCGCACCTGTGAGTCCATAGCCGGCGTTGGAGAAAATCACGTCGATGCGGCCGAGCTCGGCGAACGCGCGCTCGACCACTGCCCGGATCTGCTCGGTGTCGGTGACGTCCAGCCTCGCCGTCCAGACCTGTTCGCCGAATCGGTCCGCGAGGTCGATCAGCATCTCTGGCCGGCGCGCCGTCACCGCCACCCGGTGGCCGGCGACGAGCAACTGGTCGGCGACCGCGCGTCCCATGCCCGAATTGGATCCCGTGATGACCATGTGTTCGCCACTGCGGCAACCTTCGATCTTGAACTGGTATGTCAGTGCAGGTGGTCGGCGAAGAATATTGCGATGCGCTCCCAGGCGTCCTTGGCTGAGTCGGGTTCTGGGCCGATGCCGGCTACCCGCAAGAGGGGACGAAGCACGCGCGGCCCGGTTTCGGTGTCGTTGAGGAACGCGTGGCTGGCGGCCGGATATTCCTTGACGTCGTGGATCACCCCCGCTTTGTCGAGTGCCGCGTCGAGCCGGTCGGCCGCGCCCCTGAGTGAGGGGTCGCGGCGACCGTAGCTGGCCACGATGGGGCAGGCACCGGCCAGTGTTTCGTCGAGGTGGCGGGGGAGTTGGCCGTAGTTGACTGCGGCAGCGTCGTAACCATCGCCCGCGCTGAGCAGCGCGAAGCCACCGCCGATGCAGAAGCCGATGACGCCGATTTTGCCGGTGCAGTCGCCAGAAACGGCCAGGTACTCGCGGGCGGCTGAGATGTCGGCGAACGCGCGGCCGTGCCCGCGAACCATGGCGGCCATGGTGGAGACGAGGCACCGTGCGGTGCCGTCCGTGCTGAACAGATCGACGGCGAGGGTGAGGTAACCGAGGTCGGCGAGTCGGTCTGCGTGGCCACGCATGACATCGTCAAGGCCGAAGATTTCGTGGATCATCACCACACCGGGCCACGGACCGCTACCGCGTGGGGTGGCCAGGTAGCCATGGAGGCGCGGGGAGCCTTTGCGGGCCGCGGCCGGGTCGGTCAGGTCGATATCGGTCATCGTGTCGTCTCCTGTGGTGTGGTGGTGGTCAACGTGTCGGAACGAGCGGCGGCCGCACCGAGCAGCGAAACTCCGTCGCGCAGGGCATCGGCCGGAACGTCGTCGACGAGGTGGTGCATGACGATCAGGCCATGCATCAGCGAAAATAGGCTGGCGGCAACCGCTTTGGTGTCCGAGCCTGGCGGGATGTGCCCGTCGTCGCGCCACCGGTCGGCCAGTTCGGCGATGTGGTCGAGGGTGTCGAGGTACAGCGCCCGGGCTCGCTTGTGGAGTACCGGATCGCGCAGCGCCTCCGCCCACCCCATCAGGGCGATGCGGGTCATGTCGTAGTCGGGGTTGTCGGTCCTGCGGTGCAGCTCGGCGACCAACAGGGTCAACGTTTCGGCCGGAGTGGGGCAGGGGTCGCGGTTCAGCAGGCCCACGAAGATGCCCCGCACCCTGGCCACCCCTTCATCGACAGTGGCATGGATGATCTCCTCCTTGCTGCGGAAGTAGCGGTACACCGCGCTCGAGGACATCCCCGTCGCAGCGATCACCTGGTCCATCGACGTGGCGTGGAAGCCGTCGCGCGAGAAGCACATCCAGGCACTGGTGAGGATGTGCTGGCGGCGCTGCGCGCGGGTCTTCTCGCTGAGTCGGGGCACATACGCATCGTAAACGAAAACGCTCGGTTGCGCTATGGCCCACGCCAGCGTACATTCAGCGTCAAATAGAAACGATCATTGTTGTTTGGAGGGGCGTGATGTCGAACCTGTGGGGTCCCGCGATAAGTCTCGCCGCCGCCCGCACCATCGTCGTGCGCGCGCTTGCGCACGCTCGCAGGAGCGACTTTCCCTCGATGTCGGTCGCCGTACTCGATACGGCCGGCCGGCTGGTGGCCTTCGCCGGAGAAGATGGCTCCAGCCTGCTGCGTGAGAGCATCGCCCGCGGAAAAGCCCAGGGGGCTCTGAACATGGGCGTGGGCAGCCGCAGTCTGGCCGCACGCGCGGCGTCCGACCCCGCGTTCGTCAACGCCCTGGTGTCGCTGGCCGACGGCAACCTCGTACCTGTCCCCGGCGGGGTGCTCGTCCGCGACGAGAACGAACAAGTCATCGGCGCGGTCGGGGTGAGTGGCCACCTGCCCGACGACGACGAAGCCTGCGCCATCCACGGCATCACAGCCTGTGGCCTGCGAGCCGATCCCGGTGCCTGATCCCTCACCAACCCGGTAACTGAAAGGAACACCAACCATGTTCGACACCGACAACCGCCTGCTCACGATGATCAAAGGGCGGCAGATTCCGTTGGGAATGCAGTGTTTTACCGGCGATCGCGCCCTGATAGAAGTCCTAGGGCTGACCGGCTTCGACTTCGTCATGCTCGACACCGAGCATTCCCCGTCCAACCCCCGAGCCATCGAGGAAGCGATCCTGGCCGCCGAGGCTGTCGGCCTGGTGCCGCTTGTCCGCGTGCCGCACTGTGGCGATGAAACCGCCGTCCGACGCGCGATGGAAGCCGGCGCCCAAGGCTTGTTCGTGCCGGAGGTGAAATCGGCCGACGATGTGCGCCGTGTCCTCGACGCCGCACTCTTTCCGCCATTGGGCACGCGAGGCATCTGCCCGGCCACCCGCGCCGCCAGGTACTCCTACCGCAGCTTCGTCGACTACGCCGAATGGAACAACCGCAACTTCCTCGTGGTCCCGCTCATCGAGAACCCCGACGCCGTCGACAACATCGACGAGATCTGCGCACTGGACCAAGTCCACATCCTGGCCTTCGGTCCCGGCGATCTCGCCTACGCCATCGGCGAGGGCAACAACATGACCGACAGCCCCAAGATCCGTGAGGCGTACCTGAAGGTGCAAGCCGCCGCCGATCGGCACGGCGTCGCGGTGATGGGCGGCCCGGTACTCGATCCCAGCGTCGACGGCTGTAAATCCGCGCTGGAAGACGGCGTCAAGGTGTTTTGCCTCGGCCTGGACGTCATGGGATTCCGGCGATTCTGCGAGCACACCGTCCGCATCGCCGGCGACTCGGTGCAAGGCACCGCCTACACCCGCCCCGTTACTCCAACTCCAGACTTCGCACCGCATATCACTGCGTGAGAAGCCGACAACCACGATTGAAAGGAACAGCGCAATGACGACTCATGTGAACCGGTTTGTGGTCGGGCCCGACGCCGAAGGCCGCTCAGCGGTACTGCAACACGGTCTGACCAATGTCCAATCCCGCGAGGGGTACTACTGGCGCGCCACGCTGTGGGCAACCCAAGAGACCCCGGTGGACAACAGCATTGCCGGCGACCGATCACAGACGGAGGGCCTCGGCGCCAGCCGCGAACCCTTCCCCACCGGCATGATTTGCCGGGCACTGGAAATCCCGCCAGACGACGCCGACGAAGACGAGCACCGCCGTGTCCTCGCCGACCTCAATGAAGAGGTTCACCAGAAGCACCGGCCGAGCCAAACCGATCTCGCCCGGCATCCGAGCATGCACCGCACCGACACTCTTGACTGTCTCACCTGCGTCCGCGGCGAAATCTTTCTGATCACCGACACCGATGAGACGCTGATGCGGCCCGGAGACACCGTCATCATCCGCGGCACTAACCACGCCTGGAGCAACCGGTCGAACGCGCCATGCCTGCTCGTCGGCACCATGACCGATGCCACCCCTGCAAACGGAGGCTGATCAAACAATGTCGGGGTCTGCGACAGCCCTGAGGCATGCGCTGTGAGCGGCGCGTTCAGGCGTGACGACGCGTGCGATTGTGATGTTCTGGTCGTCGGCGGCGGGCTCGTCGGGTTGGCCGCTTCGATGTTCTTGGCGCAACAGGGATTACGCGTTTGGTTGGTGGAGCGGCACGCCGCGACGTCGAGCCATCCCAAGTTGCGCGGCGTCAGCGCCAGAACGATGGAACTGTATCGCTCCGCCGGTATCGAAGAACGGATACGTGCCGCGGGCGAGAACCATTTCGGGGTGGCGATCGGCGCCAG
>JAOPWF010000126.1 GCA_025965815.1 Mycobacterium sp. | reverse complement strand
GGCTCCGTCAACCAGCGGGCGACCAGCGCCGTCTCCTCGACCAGGGCGCCGCCCAGCGGTGCCGCGGTGGGCAGAACCGATTGTGCGCCAGCGCAAATGGCGTCGACGACCGGCATCGGCGGCACACCGCGACGGGCGCACCCCGCCGCGGCCAGTTGGCCGTGACGGAGCACGGCGAACTGCCAGCCGCCCTCACCGTCCGGCCGCGCGGCGACCAACTCGCCTACCTCGACCAGTGCGCGCAGGCGCTGACCGCGCCACAGGACGTCGATCGCCCCGGCGGCGTGGTCCCGGAGACGCGCGGCGCTCTCGTAGCGGCTGCGGGCCGCCAGGTCGGCAATGTGCGCCAGGACCGCAGACAGCGCGGCGTTGTCGCGGCCGTCGATCAGATCCGCCGCCCGCGCGGGCGCCGCCGCGTACTCGTCGGCGGTGACGCCGCGGGGCGCCGGACACGGCGAGACCTCCCGCTCGGGGCACGCCGGGCCGTGCCGGGCCGACCCGCCCAGCCGGGTCGTGCAGCTGCGGACCCCAGTGAACCGGGCCAGCAGCGCCGCCGTCTCGGCGGCGTCCGCGCGGGACCGGAACGGTCCCACCGCCCGGTCGTGCCGTGGCGCCCGCACCACCGAGAACCGCGGAAACGCCTCGTCGGTCAGCACCACCCACCACCAGCGATGCGGAAATCGGGACCGGCGGTTGTAGGGCGGGGCATGGGCGGCCAGTAGCCGCAGCTCGCGGACGCCGGCTTCCAGCCCGTGCGCGCATTCGACATGGTCGACGGAGGTGGCCAGGCCCACCATCTCCTTGATGCGTCCGCGCGGGTCGGATCCGTTGAAGTACTGGTTGACGCGGCGGCGCAGGTCGACCGCGGTCCCGATGTAGAGGACTTCGCCGGCGGGACCACGAAAGAGGTAGACGCCCGGCCGGCGCGGCAGCGCGTCGGCCAGCACGCGCTTTCGGCGCTGGGCCGGAGTCACATTGGGCAGGTACGCGCGCAGGTCGGCGTAGGTGTGCACGCCCTGGTTGCCTACGCGCTCGATCAGCGCGTGCAGCACGTCGACGGTGGCACGGGCGTCGTCGAGTGCACGGTGGGTCGGCTGGGTGGCGGCGCTGAAGAGCCGGGCCAGCGCGGCCAGCCGGACACTGGGCGCCTCCTCACGGCTGAGCACCCGTCGGGCCAGGCGCACGGTGCACAGCACCGGCGGCCGCGGCCAGTCGATTTGACAGCGCTCCGCGGCGGCCCGCAGAAACCCGATGTCGAAACCGGCGTTGTGTGCCACCAGCACGGCGCCGCGGGAGAACTCGAGAAACGCAGGCAGCACGGTGTCGATCCGCGGGGCGTCGCACAACATCGCGGTGGTGATGCCGGTCAGCTGCACGATCTGCGGCGGGATGGCGCGTCCGGGATCGACGAGGGTGGCCAGCTCACCGAGCACCGCGCCGCCGCGGACCTTCACCGCGCCGATCTCGGTGATGGCATCGCAGTGCTGGGGATCGCCGGTGGCCCGGCCACCGGTGGTCTCCAGGTCGACGATGACGAAGGTGGTTTCGCGCAGCGACACGTCTGCTTCCGGAGCCGCCGGGCCGGCGACATTCAACACGGCATCGACGTCGGCGAAGCTGAGCTGACCCATGGCGCGACGGTAAGCACCGGGACCGACACACCGCGGGTGCCACACCGGCGCAGCCCCGTCCCACCTGGCCGTCCCACATGTTGGCGATCCCAGCACGACACGCCGACTTGTCGGTGCCTGTCGATAACGTGCGAGTCACACCGATCGAGAGGACAGCCCTGATGGGACAAGTCAGCCCGCCGGCCGATGATCCGGGCACGGTGATCATCGACTGCGACGACTGCGCGGTGCGTGGTCCCGGATGTAAGGACTGTGTGGTCAGCGTGTTGCTGGGAGTGCCCGAGACACTGCTCGATGACGAGCGCGCGGCGCTCGAGGCGCTCGCCGATGCGGGGATGGCACCGCGACTGCGGCTGGTGCCGATTCACCGCCGTGGTGACTCCGGGGTGGCGTGACGACACGCTGTAGAAGCCGGACACCGAGCCGGGCAGCTGTTAAATTTGCGTCTCTCGTTGGACAACGCCGATGCCGTTTCGTAACCTGTCTGAGACCTAACGCAGATCGACGGCGACTCGGCTACGGCAGTTAAGGACGCATACTCTTGAGTCTTGACCGCAGGCACCGGTTCACGCGTGTAGTTAAGCAACCCGTCGTCGGTGCGTTAGCGGGATTAGTAGTATTGGGCAGCCTCCTCGCCTCGAATGTGCAGGCAGATCCGGCTGATGACGCCCTGGCAAAGCTGAACGAGCTGTCGCGCCAGGCCGAGCGGACCACCGAGGCGATGCACTCGGCGCAGCTGGATCTCAACAACAAGCTGGCCGCGCAGCAGGCCGCGGATACAAAGCACGCCGGCGACCAGGCAGCCGCAGATGCCGCCAAGGCTCAGCTCGCAACGTTCCAGTCCGCGGTCGACAAGTTTGCTGCAGCGCAGTACATGGGTGGGCGCACCAACGGCATGGACGCGATCCTGACCGCCGATTCGCCGCAGGGGCTGATCGATCAGCTCGGCGTGCAGCGGGTGATGGCGACCGAGATGTCCGCGCAGATGAAGAACTACCGCACCGTCGGCGAGCAGGCGACTCGGGCCGAAGAAGCGTCGGCCAAGTCGGCGGCGGACGCACGCACCGCGGCCGAGCAGGCCGCGTCGGTCCGCGCCGACCTCCAGTCCAAGCAGAGCCAGCTGCAGTTGCAGATCGCCGTCGTCAAGTCGCAGTACATGACACTTACCCCGACGCAGCGCACCGCGCTGGCCGCCCCGGCGCCGCCCCCGGCCGTGCTGGCCGACGGTGCCCCTGCCGCTTTGCCACCGATCGGTGGCGCACCCGGCGAGCCCCCACCGGAAGGCATCCCGCCGGGTGACGTCGCCCCCCCCGAAGCCGCGGTCCCGGCGATCGCCCCTGGCAGCGGGGAAGGCGCGATCGCCGTCCAGGCCGCGCTGACCCGGGTGGGCTCGCCCTACTCCTGGGGCGCGTCCGGCCCCGGGGCGTTCGACTGCTCGGGCCTGGTGATGTGGTCGTTCCAGCAGGCCGGCATCTCGTTGCCGCACTCCAGCCAGGCGCTAGCCCAGGGCGGCCAGCCGGTGGCAATGTCGGACATGCAGCCCGGCGACCTGGTGACGTACTACTCCGACGCGTCGCATGTCGGCATCTACATCGGCGACGGCATGATGGTGCACGCCTCGACCTACGGCACGCCGGTCCGGGTAGCCCCGGTGGGGAACGCCCCGATTCACAACGTCCGCCGGTACTGAGCGCCCGCTGCTTACCAGGGCCAGGTCGGCACTGTCCCTCCTTGTCGGTGTCGTCCTGATCGCCCAACTGGTCGGCGCGACAGCCCTGCTGATCCGTCCTGGTCCTGTCCCGGCGTCAGCGCCGCCCTCGGTCACCACACCGGCGGCCTCGCCGGCGACACTGACCGTCGGCGACGGGCGCACGGTGCGGCTGGTAAATCTCGGTGGCTCGGCGACCGTGCCGCTGCTCGAGCGCATCGCCGCGCAGCTGGGTCCGGCCGTCGATGCGGTGGTGAAGTTCTGGGGTGCCGACTGGCAGCGCGACATCGTCGTGGTCGCCACCGGATCCGAGGCTGAGTTCGCCGGCATGGCCGGGGTCGCGCCCGGCGTGGAAGGGGCCGATATCGCCGCCGTCGCGGTCGCCGACCACGTCGACCCGGCTCGCCGCATCGCGGTCGGGCAGCGGATCGTCTTCGCCCCGGGCGCCGTGGCGATGAGCGATGCCGCGTTGCGAATCGTGTTGCGCCACGAGCTGTTCCACTATGCCGCGCGGGCCGATACCGCCCTGGATGCCCCGCGCTGGCTGACCGAGGGGGTAGCCGACTTCGTCGGGCGCCCCGATGCGGCCCGGCCCGGCGCGGAGCGGGCCGGCGAGCTTGCCCGATTACCGACGGACGCCGACCTCGACACGCCCGGACCGGCGCGATCGCTGGCCTACGACCGGGCCTGGTGGTTCGCTCGTTTCGTGGGAGAGGTCGACGGAACGGGCACACTGCGGGCGCTGTACCTGCGTGCGTGCGGTGTCGGACATCCCGATGTGCCGACCGCCATCGGCGACGTCCTCGGAGCACCGCTGCCCGATGTGCTGGTGCGCTGGCGGCAGTGGATGGCAGATTAGCCACCCCGCCATGACCCGTATTCTGCTGGTAACGAACGACTTTCCACCGCGCCGTGGCGGAATCCAGGCGTATCTGGAAGAGCTTGTGGGCAAGTTGGCGCGGACCGGTTCCCACACCATCACCGTGTATGCGCCGCAGTGGAAGGGTGCCGCTGAGTACGACGAGCGTGCCCCCTACGAGGTGGTGCGCCACCCCGGCAGCCTGATGCTGCCCGGTCCGGGAACCGATGCGCGGATGCGCCGCCTGATCGGCGACCACGACATCGAGACCGTGTGGTTCGGCGCGGCGGCCCCGTTGGCACTGCTGGCGCAGCGGGCCCGTGGTGCCGGAGCCGCCCGCGTGGTGGCCAGCACCCACGGTCACGAGGTGGGGTGGTCGATGCTGCCGGTGGCGCGTTCGGCGCTGCGCCGCATCGGGGACAGCACCGACGTGGTGACATTCGTCAGCCGTTACACCCGCCGCCGGTTCGCCTCGGCATTCGGCCCGAACGCGGCGCTGGAACATCTACCGCCGGGGGTGGACACCGACCGGTTCGCACCCGACGAAGTCGCCCGCGCGGAACTGCGGGCCCGCTACGGCCTCGGCCGGCGGCCCTCCATCGTGTGCGTATCGCGTCTGGTGCCCCGTAAGGGACAGGACATGCTGATCAGGGCGTTGCCGTCGATCCGGCAGCGCATCGACGGCGCCGCGCTGGTAGTCGTCGGCGGCGGCCCGTATCTGGAGACGCTGCAGCGCCTCGCCCGCAGGCACGAGGTCGCTGAAGACGTGGTGTTCGCCGGCGGGGTGCCCGCGGCGGAACTTCCTGCGCACCACGCCATGGCCGATGTGTTCGCAATGCCGTGCCGCACCCGGGGCGCCGGGCTGGACGTCGAGGGTCTGGGCATCGTGTATCTGGAGGCCTCGGCGACGGCGGTGCCCGTCGTCGCCGGCCGTTCCGGCGGCGCCCCGGAAACCGTGCTGGACGGGGAGACCGGGCTGGTGGTGGACGGCAACGACGTCAACGAGATCGCGGCCGCGATCAGCGGGATCCTGGCCGACCCTGACCGCGCGCAGCGCATGGGTGCCGCCGGGCGGCGCTGGGTCACCGAGCACTGGCGGTGGCAGACCCACGCCGAGCGGTTGGCCGGGTTACTGAGCGGCCGCTAGTCCTTTTGGTAAAGCGCCTCGATGTCGTCGGCGAACTTCTCGGCGACCACCTTGCGCTTGACCTTCATCGACGGCGTCAGCTCGCCGCTCTCCTCGGTGAAGTCGACGGGCAGGATCCGGAACTTGCGGATCGCCTCGGCCTTCGACACCGCCTGGTTGGCCTGCTTGACCGCGACGTCGACCTCGGACATCAGATCCGGGTCCGTCGCCAGATCGCCCACAGACGCGCCGGAGTCCTTGCCGTTGCGCTCTTTCCAGCCGTCGAACGCCTCCGGATCAATGGTGATCAGCGTGGCGACGAACGGCTTGTTGTCGCCGACGACCATGGCCTGGCTGATCAGCGGATGGGCGCGCAACTGGTCCTCGAGCACCGCCGGGGCCACGTTCTTGCCGCCCGCGGTGACGATGAGCTCCTTGATGCGGCCGGTGATGGTCAGGTGCCCGTCCTCGTCAATCGCCCCTTGGTCGCCGGTGCGGAACCAGCCGTCGGCGAATGCCTCCTCGGTGGCCTTCTCGTTCTGCCAGTAACCGGCGAACACCACGCCGCCACGCACCTGCAGTTCGCCATCGTCGGCAATGCGCATGCTGTTGCCGGGCAACAGCGTTCCGACGGTGCCGACCTTCATCGCGCCCACCTTGTTGACGGTGATGGCGGCGCTGGTCTCGGTCAGGCCGTAGCCCTCGTAGATGTTCAGTCCGACGCCGCGATAGAAGTGGCAGAGCCGGGCGCCCAATGGCGACCCACCCGAGATCGAGGCATGGCAGTCGCCGCCGAGTGCGGCGCGCAGCTTGCCGTAGACCAGCCGGTCGAACACCGCATGTTTGGCCCGCAACAGCAGTCCCGGGCCACCCTTGTCCAGGGACTCGCTCCACTGGATCGCGGTCTGCGCGGCGATCTCGAAGATCTTGCCCTTGCCGTCGTTCGCCGCATTCTGCGCCGCGGTGTTGTACACCTTCTCGAATACCCGCGGCACCGACACCACCAGCGTCGGCTTGAAGACGCCGAACATCGGCACCAGGTTCTTGATGTCGTTGGTGAACCCGACGGTCACCTTGTTCTGGAACGCCGCGATCGAGATCGCCCGGGCGAGCACGTGCGCCAGCGGTAGAAATACCAGCAGCCGCTCGCCCTCGCGCAGCAGCGTGTCGGCGGACGCCTTGGCGCCGCGGGTCTCGTAAACCAGGTTGGAGTGGGTGAGCATGCAGCCCTTGGGACGCCCGGTGGTTCCGGAGGTGTAGATCAGGGTTGCCGGATCGGTGACTTTGATGCCGTTCAGCCGGGCGGTGAGCTCGCCGGTGTCGACCGACGAACCCGCCTCGGCGAGCGCGTCGGGCGCCTTGGTTCCGCTGCCGTCGATGGTCAGCACGGCGCGCAGGTCCGGCAGATCGCCGCGGAGTTGCTCGACCATCCCCGCGTGCGCGTCGGTCTCGGCCAACGCCAGCACAGCGCCGGAATCCTGCAGCACCCAGCGCACCTGCTCGGCCGACGAGGTCTCGTAGATCGGAACCGTCAGGGCACCGACCGCCAGGATCGCGTAGTCGAGAATCGCCCACTCATAGCGCGTCGCGGACAAGATCGCCACCCGGTCGCCGGGCTGCACGCCTTCGGCGATCAGACCGAGTGCGGCCGAACGGATCTGGTCGGCCGCCTGGGCGCTCGTCACGTCGGTCCAGTTGCCGTCGACGAGGCGCTGGAAGATCACGAAGTCGGGATCGTCGCGCTCGTGGGCGAAAACGGCGCTGACGACGTTGTCGTCCTCGCCGACGCTAAACGATGCGGGAACACTGAATCCACGCACTCTTCTGACCTCTCGGGTTGGTTGCGGCTGACCGGTCCAGGGTAGTCGGCCCGCACACCGCCGTGGGGTGGGCTTCGATGTCGAGGACCATATGTGAAGCTAGTGCGATGAACAGCATCCAGGTTGCCGACGAGACGTTCGTCGCCGCCGATCCAGCGGATGTGGGCGCGGCCGTCGCGAATCCGGCGAGCTGGGCCCGTTGGTGGCCGGATCTTCGGTTGACGGTCATCGAGGATCGCGAAGACAAGGGCGTCCGCTGGACGGTGACGGGCGCGCTGGCCGGAACCATGGAGGTCTGGCTGGAGCCCGCGTTGGACGGCGTCATCCTGCACTACTTCCTGCACGCCGAACCCGCGGGTGCGATCGCCTACCAGTTGGCCCGGATGAATCTCGCGAAGCTGAACCATCGTCGCCGGGTGGCGGGCAAAAGGATGGCGTTCGAGGTGAAGACGACCCTCGAGCAGACGCGTCCGGTGGGACTGTCTCGGCTGGCTTGATATCAGGCCAGAGCATTCTGGTGGAGGGTAGCGTTTCTTCCCAAGGGCAGCGACGGCCCGCAGGGTAGACCCGGGCAGGGACCAGGACGGCGGCGAGGAAAGCAGCACGTGGCGGACAAGACGGCGCAGACGATCTACATCGACGCGGATCCTTCGACGGTAATGGAGGTCATTGCCGACATCGGCTCGTACCCGCAGTGGGTTGCCGAGTACAAGGAGACCGAGGTGCTCGAAACCGACGCCGATGGCTACCCCAAGAAGGCCCGGCTGGTCCTGGACGCCGCCGTCCTCAAGGACACCATGGTGCTGGAGTACAACTGGCCCCCGGACCGCGCATCGGTCACCTGGACCCTGCTGTCCAGCTCACTGCTGAGGGCACTGGACGGCGCATACCATTTGGCGCCCAAGGGTTCTGGGACGGACGTCACCTACGAGCTGTCCGTCGACCTGGTCATTCCGATGATCGGCCTGCTCAAGCGCAAGGCCGAACGCAGACTGACTGACACCGCTTTGAAGGATCTCAAGAAACGAGTCGAGGCTGAGTGAGTCCGCACCGCCTACCTCCGCCCGGATCAGCCTCTTCGTCGGCAAGGGCGGCGTAGGCAAGTCCACATTGGCGGCCGCGACCGCAGTCCGCGACGCACGTGCGGGTCAGCGCGTGCTCGTGGTGTCGACCGACCAGGCGCACTCACTCGGCGATGTGCTCGGCACCAAGATCGTGCCGTCGGGCGAGCGGCGGCTGACCCGGGTGCTCGCCGACGACGCCGACGCCGGGGGTGGGTTTCTCGACGCGTTGGCCCTGGACACCCTGGCGCTGCTGGAAACCCGCTGGCGCGGGGTCGCCGGCCTGCTCGCCGGCCGATTCCCCGAATCCGATCTGGGAGATGTTGCGCCCGAGGAGCTCTCGGCGTTGCCGGGTATTCAGGAGGTGCTCGGCCTGTACGAGGTCGGCGAGTTGGCCGCGGCGGGAGAGTGGGACCACGTCGTGGTGGACTGCGCGTCGACGGCCGACGCCATGCGGATGCTGACCCTGCCTTCGACGTTCGGGATGTACCTGGAGCGGGCCTGGCCGCGTCATCGCAGGCTGAGCGCCGCGGCGGACGACGACCGCTCGGCGGCGATCGTCGCGTTGCTGGAACGGATTGGCGGCGGCGTCGAGCAGCTGAGCATGCTGCTGACCGACGGAACGCGGGTCAGCGCCTATCTAGTGCTGACCGCCGAGCGGGTGGTCGCCGCCGAGGCCGCCCGCACCCTCGGCTCGCTGGCGCTGATGGGGGTGCGTGTCGCGGAACTGATCGTCAATCAGATTCTGGTGCAGGATGATTCGTACGAGTACAGCAACCTGCCAGATCATCCGGCGTTCGACTGGTACGCCGAACGGATTTCCGGGCAGCGGGCGGTGCTGGACGAGTTGGCCACCACGATCGGTGACGTGCAGCTGGTGCTGGCGCCGCATCTGGCCGGCGAGCCGATCGGGGCCAAGGCGCTGGGTGAGCTGCTCGACAGTGTCCGCCGCCGGGACGGCTCACCTCCGCCGGGACCGCTGCGCCCGGTAGTGGATCGCGAGTCGGGTTCGGGAGTGCACTCGGTGTACCGATTGCGGCTAGAGTTGCCTCAGGTCGACTCCGGCGCACTCGCCCTGGGCCGGGTCGACGATGACCTGATCATCGGCGCAGGCGGGATGCGGCGCCGGGTTCGGCTGGCGTCCGTGCTGCGGCGATGCATTGTGATGGACGCGCAGCTCAAGGGCACCGAGCTGACCGTACGTTTTCGACCCGATCCGGAGGTGTGGCCGGCGTGAGTGGCGCTCACCGCGACATTGGTCCCGAGTTGCGGCAGTTGGCGCAGACCATCCTGGACCGTCTGGACCCCGCGGTGCGCACCGCTGCTGCGATGGCCTCGGCGGCCGGTTCCGGCCCGGGCAAGTGTCAGCAGGTGTGGTGCCCGGTGTGTGCGCTGGCGGCCCTGGTGAGCGGCGAGCAACATCCCCTGCTCACCGTGATCGCCGAACACAGCGTTGCCCTGCTGACGCTGGTGCGTGCCATGGTGGCCGACATCGACGCATCGTCCGGGCCGCCGGACGGTCCGCGGCCGCCGGGCGGTGGCGCCGATGCGGGCGACGAGGGGTCGCCTCCGGCGGGGTTCGGCAAGTATCAGCACATCCCGGTCACCGTCGAGGAGTGACCCCGCGGCGGCCGACCTGTGGTCGCATTAGCTGCACGTGGGTAAAGTTGTCGCAGAGCACCGGCCGGTGCGTCCAATACGGGAGGGTCCATGTGGTATTGGCTTTTCAAATACATCTTCATGGGCCCCTTGCTGGGGCTGCTCGGGCGTCCGAAAATCGAAGGGCTGGAAAACGTTCCGGACTCCGGACCGGCGATCCTGGCCAGTAACCACCTGGCGGTGGCGGACAGTTTCTATCTGTGCCTGGTCGTGCGGCGGCGGATAACGTACCTGGCCAAGGCGGAGTACTTCCTCGGCAAGGGGCTCAAGGGTCGGTTCATGCGCTGGTTCTACACGGTGGCCGGCCAGGTGCCGATCGACCGCACCGACGCCGACGCCGCCCAGAGCGCGCTGACAACCGCTGAGCGACTGCTCAAGCAGGGCAAGCTGCTCGGCATGTATCCCGAGGGCACCCGCTCGCCCGATGGCCGGCTGTACAAAGGCAAGACGGGACTGGCCAGGCTCGCGCTGCAGACCGGTGTCCCCGTCATTCCGGTCGCGATGATCGGAACCGACGTGGTGAACCCGCCCGGAAGCAAGATGTGGCGCTTCGGTCGGGTCACCGTGAGATTCGGCAAGCCGATGGATTTCTCGCGGTTCGAAGGGCTGGCCGGAAACCGGTTCATCGAGCGGGCCGTCATCGACGAGGTGATCTACGAACTGATGGGCCTGTCCGGCCAGGAGTACGTCGATATCTACGCCGCCAGCATCAAGGAGGCCTCGTCGGCCGACGACGACGGCAACTCCGGTGAGCCGGCGGCTCGGATACCCGAGACGGCCGCCGGATAGCGGCTAGCTGACCGCGGGCACCGGCGCGGTGCCGACGGAGGCCTGGGAGCGTTCTGCGGCGTGCGCAGTCACGGTGGCTCCGGCCACCACGACGAGCGCCAGCGCCCACCAGACGTAGGACATGCCGAGCAGCTGGCGCCACCACGACGCGTCCGGCTCGTGGTGTTTGGGCATCAGCGTCAGCGGTTCCCACACCATGAGCGCGATGCCGGCCAGGCCGATCAGTGCCAGCGCCACGTTGCGGCGCCGATAGGCCACCACCGCGATCGCCAGCAGCGCGGGCAGAGCCCACACCCAGTGGTGTGACCACGAGACCGGGGACACCACCAGGCCGAACATCGCCACACAGACCAGAGCCAGCACCGGCTCGCCGGCACGTAGTACCCGCCGAGCGGCCCATAAAGTAACCGCGAGGACCGCAAGGCAGGCCAGCGTCCACAGCACGAAACGCTCACCGTCGCCCAGCCCCAGGCGGGCCAGCGCGCCGGCGATGTTCTGGTTCGTGTTCAGGCTCGCCGTCCCGATCCGATCGGTGTTGCGGATGGTTTCAGTCCAGTAGACCAACGAGTCCCGCCAGGCCAGTGCTAATCCGGCGACCGTGAAGACCACCACCGATACCCCGGCCATCAACACCGCCCGGCCGTCGCGGCGCAGCACGAAGTAGAGCAGAAAAACCGCCGGGGTGAGCTTGAGGGCGATCGCCAGCCCGACCAGCAGGCCGCGTGGCCATGGCGTCTTGCGGGGCAGGCAATCGGTGAGCACCAGCGTCATCAGCACCACGTTGATCTGGCCGAAATCGAAGTTGGCGTGGATCGGCTCGAGATAGACGGCCGCGGCGGCGACGATCGCGGCGGCGAGCCAGCACTGCCGCAGCCACGCCGGTTCGGGAGCCACGGTCGAGGTGGGCCAGACGTCAAGCCGGGTCAGCACGATCACCGTGGACACCATCAACAGGATCAGCGTCAGCAAGGTGATCGCCACGCTGGCGGCCGGCAGCGGCAGCCAGGTGAACGGCGCGAACGCGATGGCGGCCAGCGGGGGATAGGTGAACGGCAGGTCCAGCCCGATCAGGGTGTGGAACATCGCGCCGTCGCTGTAGAGCGGGCGGCCGTCGAGCCAGGCCTGCCCGCCCATCCGGTACACCTCGATATCGATGCGGTAGGGGATGTGGCCGAGCAGCTGCCACCCTGCCCAGCCCAGCGCCAGGGCCGCAAGCAGCTGGAACAGTCGCCAGCCGACCCGCAGCCAGCGCTTCGCGTCAGGCGACCGCAACGCGGGCCCGTACCAACCAGCCCAGTCGGGCGACCGCCAGTTACTCATATTGCTGTCCAGGGTATCGGGGCCCTTCGGCGCGTCGGCCGGTATCCCGGGCGCAACGACGCAGGTGGGCTGTAAGTTTTCTGCGTGATCCACATCGACTGGTCCGTTGAGATCGCTCCCGGACGGCAGCCGTTGCTGTGGTGTCTGATCGCGTTCTGCCTGACGTTTCTGGTTACCCGCACCATCGTCCGCTATATCCGCAGGCATGCCGACAGCGACGCGCCGCGCAAGTGGTGGCAACCGCGAAATATCGGGCACGGCACGACGCATATCCACCATGTGGTGATCGGCGTTGTGCTGGTGCTGGTTTCGGGAGTCACCATGGTGACGCTGGCCGTCAACGGCGGGGTACCCGAGTTCACCGTGGCGGCGATTTTCTTCGGGATCGGCGCGGCGCTGGTGCTCGACGAGTTCGCGTTGATCCTGCACCTGCAGGACGTCTACTGGTCCGAAGACGGTCGCACGTCGGTGGATGCGGTGTTCGCTGCGGTGGCCGTGTCCGGCCTACTGATCCTGGGTTTCAACCCGTTGTCCTTCTTCGACATCACGATCTGGCGCGACGACCACACCCTGGCCGCCCGCGCCCTCGTGGTCGGGGTGGCGGTGCTCACGTTGGCGCTGGCCCTGGTGGTTCTACTCAAGGGCAAGGTGTGGACCGGGCTGGTGGGCATGTTCATCACCCCGCTGCTGATCGTCGGCGCGATCCGGCTGTCACGTCCACACGCGCCATGGGCCCGGTGGCGGTACACCACCCGCCCGCGCAAGATGCACCGCGCTCTGGAGCGGGAGCGCTGGTTACGTCGCCCGATCGTCCAGGCGAAGCTGTGGCTGCAGGACGCTGTCGCGGGTATGCCGCACTTTCCCGACGACCGCGAGGTGGACGAGGCACTCGATCGGGAGATCCACGCCGCCCCGCCACCGCCGGAGCGAGTGGCGGTTCAATCCGGCACCGCTGCCCGGGCTCCAGGGAGGGGTTGACGGGCGTGCGGTACTTCTACGACACCGAGTTCATCGACAACGGTCGGGGCATCGAGCTCATCTCGATCGGTGTGGCGGCCGAGGACGGCCGCGAATACTACGGTGTGTCAACCGAATTCAATCCTGAGCAGGCCGGCCGTTGGGTGCGGACCCACGTTCTGCCGAAGCTGCCGCCACCGTCGTCACAACTGTGGCGGTCACGGCGGCAGATCCGTGCCGACCTGGAGGAATTCTTCGGTGTCGACGGTGACGAGCCGATCGTGCTGTGGGCCTGGGTCGCCGCCTACGACCACGTGGTGCTGTGCCAGTTGTGGGGGCCGATGACCAACCTGCCGCCGGCGATCCCGCGGTTCACCCGCGAGCTTCGGCAGTTCTGGGAGGAGCGTGGCTGTCCACGGATGCCACCGCGGCCGCGGGACACCCATGACGCCCTGGTCGACGCCCGGCACAATCTGGTGCGGTTCCGCGTCATGACCGCCGACGGCGGCGCACCGGCCGAAGGCTGTAGCGGGAGCTGAGGGGCCCGCCGTCCTGGCTGGCAGTGCCGCTTTTTCGCCCAGCTACCATGGACCGGTGAACTGGACAGTTGACGTACCCATCGACCAGCTGCCGTCGCTGCCGCCATTGCCGGGTGACCTGCGGACCCGGCTGGACGCCGCGTTGGCCAAACCGGCTGCTCAGCAGCCGAGCTGGCCGGCGGATCAGGCGCAGGCTATGCGGACCGTGCTGGAAAGCGTGCCGCCCGTGACGGTGCCGTCGGAGATCGAGCGCCTGCAGGTGCTGCTGGCCGAGGTCGCGCGTGGTGAGGCCTTCCTGCTGCAGGGCGGCGACTGCGCGGAGACCTTCGCTGACAACACCGAACCGCATATCAAGGCCAACATCCGCACCTTGCTGCAGATGGCGGTGGTGCTGACCTACGGCGCCAGCATGCCGGTGATCAAACTGGCCCGGATCGCCGGGCAGTACGCGAAGCCGCGCTCGGCGGACCTCGACGCGCTCGGCCTGAGGTCCTACCGCGGCGACATGATCAACGGTTTCGCCCCGGACGCGGCGGCGCGCGAGCACGACCCATCGCGGCTGGTGCGCGCCTACGCCAACGCCAGCGCGGCGATGAACCTGGTCCGTGCGCTGACCTCATCCGGCCTGGCGTCGCTGCATCTGGTGCACGACTGGAACCGAGAGTTCGTCCGTACCTCCCCGGCCGGCGCGCGCTACGAGGAGCTGTCCGGCGAGATCGAACGCGGCCTGCGCTTCATTATCGCATGCGGCTTCAATGACCGCAACCGGCAGACCGCAGAGATCTATGCGTCTCACGAGGCTT
>JAOPWF010000521.1 GCA_025965815.1 Mycobacterium sp. | reverse complement strand
CCGCCGATCGGGACGGCGTCGTATGCCTTGGCGATCAATTCGCGTCGCTTGGCTTCCCCGTAGCCATGGAGCACATGGCCAAGGCAGATCACGTGGGCGGTGGGCAGTGGTCCGTGATGCATGTCGCCGGGGATGAAGCGCAGTCGTTCGCACAGTGCGAAGGATTCGACGTATTCCTCGAAGATCGGTCCCACGGCGGCGAGGTCGTAGCTCGCCCCGGTCAGGTGCGGGTGGGTCAGGGCGACGGGCACGGCCAGCGCCCCTTGCGGCGCCCCGATGTCGACGAATGATCGGAAACGCTTCCAGGGGAAGCGCGCGGCGATGAGCATTGCCTCCCCGGTCGAGATTCCGGTCATTCCGACCAGAAAGCTTCTGCGCGCAGCGGGATCGCGATACGGCGCGGAAAAGAAAGACGGGAGGCGCGACCACACATTGAATAGTCGTCTGCTCGACAGTTCCATTAGGCCGCCGAGGTAGCTCGGCTTCGCACGGTCGAAGAACAACAACGCGCCACGGCGCGAATTCGAGTAGCGACCCGCCCGGTCGCGCCGCAGCAGACCCAGCGCGACCAGAGCGTCGAGAACAGGCCCGGCGGTTCGCGGGTGCCAGCCGAGGGCATCCATCAATTCTTGTCCCGACAGCGGACCTGCGGCTAGCTGGGTGAAGACGCCGAACTCAACGGCCGCCAGGATCACGCGTGAGGACCAGAACGCCATCCCCATCTCCAGGGTGTTCTGCGGTCCGGCGATACGCCGCACCACCGGGCCGGTTATTCGGCTCTGCAACGCCCTCATCAGCAGTCCTCCCGGCGGAGGGCACGCGCACGGTCATGCGAGATGTCGGCATCGCCGGTGGCGCCTGGATCGCGGTCCTTATCCCAAGAAACATTGTGGTCGCCGACTGAAGGCGTTACGCGGAGCACTTGGTGCTTTCCGTCCCTACACCCCGCACTGACCGGCTGAGAGATAGCGGCGTGGGTTGGCCAACCGACTCCAACTTGGCCGCTGGTGAATTAACCAGCCGTACAGGCCTTCTCCTTCGACCCTGGCGCATCGCTACCACCGTCAATCGGTGTTCAATCTCCATGGACGCGACGCTATGCGGCGACCGGCAACATTCCCACGGCTGTCCGTAGGTCCGCGTTATCTGGCTAGAGGTTCTCGTTCTGCGACGTCGTCGCGTAGGCATTGATGGGCACCCGTCCCGACAACATTCGCCAAAACGAGAACCTCTAGCCAAATAACGCGCAGGGCTGGGCTATCGCACCACAATCGCCGACGGACTGCCTAGCCTCGCCACTATGCACCTTCGCAATCGAACTTGGTCACCCGCCCGCGCGGACACTCCGGGGTGCGCACCGGATGAACCGATCTCGATCTTCAACGGGCGCATCTAAGTTGAATCCGCAAGGCTGCAGGCCAATGTCGCGCGCTCGCGGCCTGCTGACAAGAACTACCACCACCGGGTACGTGACATCAACACAAAGAAGTCCCACTAGGTGTCGGTCCGGCGGCGCTCGGTGAAACATCGGCTGCGGCGACATTTGAGCTGCGGAGTCGGCGAGCGGATGAACGATCTGGATACCGCATCGATACGAGCGCTCTACGACGAGCACGGCGCCGCCTTGTGGCGCTATGCCGTGCGGCTGACTGGTGATCGGGCTCACGCCGAGGCAGCCACCAGTACGGCGAAGCCCGTAACAGGAGAGCGCCGGCGTGATCGTGATATCGCGGAAGCGCACAGGTCTGCAATCGCACGATTCGTCGATTGGCTGCGCAATCGCGTTGGGCCAGTCCGAACTGGCGTGCGTGGTGCTCGGTAACGTGCTCGATCTCACGCTCTGCAGCGCTGGTTCGTCTACACAGTGAAGGCACCGGAACGCACAAGTGGTATCCGATCACGCGTTGAGGGACCACGAGGATCTGAATCTGATGGGTCATCTGAATCTGACCGGCCAGTGCGTTCCTCGGCGCCGAGCAGCCCCCGCGCTGTCAGGACAAGGCGGTGGGATGTCCTGCCGTATAAACGAAGGAGCAAACGTGATGAGCACCAGCGATCACACCAGCAATGGCATCGAGGCGCTTCAGCGCTTCTATCAGGCCGGGTCGGAGTACGTGCAGACTGGCGGTAAGGACTTTGGGCCCGTAGCTGCGACGCTTCATCCGCAGATCGTGATGATCCAGGCCGATTCGTTGCCGTTCGGCGGGCAGTGGCACGGCCGCGAGGGCTTCGAGAGGTGGATGCAGGCCTTCGGGGAGGCGTGGAGCTCGGTCAGTGCAACAGATCTGCGGTTCTTCGAGCACGACGACACTGTTGTGGTGGTCGCCCAGATGGAGGCCACGGCGCGCGCCAGCGGACAATCTTTCCGCGCGCCGATCTGCCACGTCGTCCGGATCCGCGACGGCCTGTTGATGGAGTTCCAGATGTTCTACTGGGACACGGTGGCGACGAACCGCGCGCTAGCGTGCGATCAGCACTTCGTGAAGGTGATGCCGCGCGACTTCGTCGGCCAGCGCCTAAGTGGGACCGGCGGACTACCCGGATGAGTGAAACGTCCGAATACTCATATGAACTCTGTGGTCACGATCCGACCGAAGACTTTGTAATGGTTGCGGCAGAGGGGCCGACCGCTGATCCGCCGCTCCACTCAAATCTCCAGCTAGGAAACCATTTTCGTGCTCCCCGGTGCGACGTCGGCCGAGCGAGTAGAGACAGGCGCTGATTCATCTGATGCAGTAGGCGGTGGTTTACCTGACGTGATATAGTTGCGGCGAAATACGTTGCAGCACAACCAGTTACAATGTCCACGATTAACGTTCCGCCAAGGTTGTTGTCCGAGGTGCACCGCCGCACTGCGGCAGCGCCGCCTACCTCCCCGCCGAAGCCGCCGAAGCGATGACTGGGTCGGCGATCTCGGTCGTGGCAGAGCCCTGCCTACGTGTGAACCCGCGCCAAGTGAACAGGGACATCGCTGCTATGCCGAGCAGAGGGGTTGGCCGCGCGGCAAGTCAACGCGCCTTCGCCCGGGACACAATTCCACTGTGGGTTTATGCCAGCGGTTCGCCGATCATCCATCGCCGCAACAGACGTAGCGTGCGCAGGCTGATCTGGCCTAGCACGCCATCGTTGCTGGCGATGGCCCAGCCGCAGCCGCTCTCCTGCTGCCACCGATTCGGCCAAGCGTCGATCCAGGCGAGCGCTTCGTACTCGTTCATGGAGCGGACTTCCCTCTGTCATTCAGGCCGGAGGCCCGCAGCGCGAATCCGCGCGAATCAGAAGGTGGACACGAAAGTGAGAAAAGTCAACGTGGACATCGGGTGAGACAGCCAGCATCGACCCAGTTCAAGGCATT
>JAOPWF010000519.1 GCA_025965815.1 Mycobacterium sp. | reverse complement strand
CGTCGGTCGCGGCGATGACCGCACCGGCCCGGTTGCGGGCCCGCGACCGGCGGCCGGGTGCCCCTTCACCGACACCGGGCACCACCAGCGTGCGGGTCCGGAAAACCGCTGACGGCGCCGCGCTGGGCCTCGTCGTCTGGGGACGCGAAAGACCTTGTGCCGATTCCGAATTCCCGACCTGGCCGTCGGATTCGCGGCCGGACTCGGGAACCGGCTCACCACCTCCCGGTGGATCTGGTTCCGGCTCGTGATCGGGACCGTCGGCGTCCCGCGAAGCCCGGGACAGGGCCTCGTCCAGCCGGTCCTGGTCCAGGCCTGGATCGTCGAACGGGTCGCGGCGGCGCCGGTGCGGCAGCGCCAGTTCGGCCGCGATCCGGATGTCCTCCTCGCCGACGACTGAAATTCCCGTCGTTTCGCTCGCCCCGGTGCCCGCTCCGCGCCATGCCGCGTGCGCGACGGCCGTCCGGGCGACCACCAGATCGGCGCGCATCCCGTCGACGTCGAACGCGGCACACAGCGCGGCGATACGTCGTAATTCGTTGTCCGGCAACACCACATCGCCGACGCGGGCGCGGGCGGCCGCGATCCGGCGGGACAACTCGGCGTCCTGCTCGACGTAGCGGCGGGCGAACGCGGACGGATCGGCTTCGAAGGCCATCCGCTGCCGGATGACCTCGACCCGCACGTCGACATCCCGCGACGCCTGCACGTCGACCGTGAGGCCGAAGCGGTCGAGTAGCTGCGGCCGCAGCTCGCCCTCCTCCGGGTTCATGGTGCCGATCAGCACGAAGCGGGCTTCGTGGCTGTGCGAGACGCCGTCGCGTTCGATGTGCACACGGCCCATCGCGGCCGCATCCAGCAGGACATCGACGAGGTGGTCCTGCAGGAGGTTGACCTCGTCGACGTAGAGCACGCCGCCGTGCGCACGGGCCAGCAGGCCGGGCGAGAAGGCGTGCTCGCCGTCCCGCAGCACCCGCTGCAGATCCAGGGAACCCACCACCCGGTCCTCGGTGGCCCCGATAGGCAGCTCGACCAGCCGACCGGGCCCGGATGTCGCCGGCCCAGCGGCTCCGCCATCAACCGCCGCCAGCACGTCGGCCAGGCCACGCACGGCCGTCGACTTCGCGGTGCCCTTCTCGCCGCGGATCAGCACCCCGCCGATCTCGGGTTGCACCGCGCAGAGCACCAGCGCCAGTCGCATCCGGTCATGTCCGACGATCGCGCTGAACGGATAACCGGCCGTCACGGCTGGTCGGCCTCTTCGCGGTAGCTCGGCGCTCCTGCACGCTGCATCGGTACATGCGGGACGCCGTCGTCGAGAAACTCGTCGCCGTCGCGGACGAAGCCGTGCCTGGCGTACATCTCCTCGAGGTAGGTCTGCGCGTTGATCCGGCACGGGTAGTCGCCGACCTCGGCCAGCGCGGCCTGCAGGAGCCGCGTGGTGTGGCCGTGCCCGCGTGCGCTGCGTTTGGTGCATACCCGCCCGATGCGGAACGCCTTCTCCCCGCCGGCGTGCTCCTCCATCAGCCGCAGGGTGCAGATCACCCCGCCGTCGGCGTGCTCGAGCCAGAAGTGCCGGGTCTCGGCGAGCAGGTCGCGGCCGTCCAGCTCTGGGTACGGGCAGGCCTGCTCGACGACGAACACCTCCACCCGCAACTTGAGCAGCTCGTAGAGGGTGCGCGCGTCCAGGTCTTTGGCCCAGGCGCGGCGCATGGCGACCGTCATCTCGCAGCCCCCGTCAGGCGGACGCGGCGGTGGCTGAATCGGCCGTCTCGGCGGCGGATTCGGTGGGCTGGACGTCTTCGAGGCTGGCCCCGGGGCCGGACACATCCAGTTTGAGCACCTTGCTGCCCCACGCCCACACCTCGTCGAACAGCACGGGCTCGTTCGAGAGTTCGGTGCCCAACGACGGCACCATCTCCTTGAGCTTGGGCTGCCAGGACTCGTAGCGGTCGGCGAAGCAGCGCTGCATGACCTCCAACATCGCCGGTACCGCGGTCGACGCACCGGGGGAGGCGCCAAGCAGACCCGCGATGCTGCCGTCAACGGCGTTGAGCACCGTGGTCCCGAACTCGAGCACGCCGCCCTTACCCTTGGCGGGGCGGATCACCTGCACCCGCTGCCCGGCGACCGTCGTCTCCCAGTCCGAGTCCACCGCGCTGGGGGCGAACTCGCGCAACGCGTCGACGCGATCCGCGTCCGACAGCAGCAACTGGCTGACCAGGTACTTCACCAGGCTCATCTGGGTTACCCCGACGCCGAGCATGGACATCAGGTTGTTGGGCTTGACCGACAGCGGCAGGTCGGTGACGTGGCCCTGCTTGAGGAACTTCGGCGACCAGCCGGCAAACGGGCCGAACAACAGCCACTGCTTGCCGTTGATGACCCGGGTGTCCAGGTGCGGTGCCGACATCGGGGGCGCCCCCAGCGGGGGGAAGCCGTAGACCTTGGCCCGGTGCGCGGCGGCGAGCTCAGGGTTCGACGTGCGCAGGAACTTTCCGCCGACCGGGAAGCCGCCGAAGCCTTTTACCTCCGGGATCCCCGACTTCTGCAGCAGTGGCAGCGCGTCGCCGCCCGCACCGATGAAGACGAACCTGGTGTTGATCTTGCGGGTGTCGCCGGTCCGGCGGTTGCGCACCTTCAGCGTCCAGGTTCCGTCGGACTCGCGGCTCAGGTTAGTAACCTCGTGGCCGAACAACGCTTCGGTTCCGGTCTGCACCCCGTAGCCGATGAGCTGCTTGGACAGCGAACCGAAGTCGATATCGGTGCCGTCCTGCGTCCAGTTCAATGCGACCGGCACCGAGAAATCACGCTTGTGGGCCATCAGCGGTAACCGGCGGGCGAACTCACCAGGGTCGTCGATGAACTCGGTCGAGGCGAACAGCGGGTTGGACGCCAGGGCTTCTTTACGGCGCCGCAGGTAATCGACCCGCTCGGCGCCGTGCACGAAGCTGACGTGCGGAACGGGATTGATGAAGCTGCGCGGGTCGGTCAGCACACCGTTCTCGATGGCGTGCGACCAGAACTGCCGGGAGACCTGAAACTGCTCGTTGACGAGCACGGCCTTGGAGATGTCGATCGACCCGTCCGGGTTCTCCGGGGTGTAATTGAGCTCACAGAGCGCCGAGTGGCCGGTACCGGCGTTGTTCCACGGATCGCTGCTCTCGGCGGCCGCTCCGTCGAGGCGTTCGATCAGGGTGATCGACCAGTCGGGCTCCACCATTCGCAGCAGCGCACCCAGCGTCGCGCTCATGATGCCCGCGCCCACCAGCACGACGTCGGTTTTGGCTACCTTCGGATCTGACACCGGATCGTTGGCCCTTCGCATTGACGGCTCTTCAGGACCCCAGGTTATCCCGAGTGCGCGTGGCGTAGGCCGCCGACCACTCGCCGCGGACGGGGGCGCGCGGCGGTCCCGGCCGTAAAGACACGGCTAAGGTAGCTGTCGTGACTCCGTGGGAGCCCGACGTGCTGCCCGGCTACTCGCAGCAGACCCTTCCCCTTGGTGCCGATCCCGACGGTGAAGGAGACATCGTCGCAACCCTGGTCCGCCGCGACGATTCCGGGGGTGCGACCAACGGAGCGGTGCTGCTGGTACACGGATTCACCGACTACTTCTTCAACACCGAACTGGCGGATCATTTCGCCGCTCGAGGGTTCGTGTTCTACGCGTTGGACCTGCACAAGTGCGGGCGGTCGTTTCGCGACGGCCAGACTCCGCACTTCACCACCGACCTGGCCCGCTACGACACTGAACTGGAAGGGGCACTGGAGACGATCTCGGGCGAGACCAACGGGGTCCACGTGCTGGTCTGCGGCCACTCGGCGGGCGGGTTGATCGTGTCACTGTGGCTGGACCGGCTGCGTCGTCGCGGCGCCACCGCCGAGAAAGGGGTGGCCGGCCTGGTGCTCAACAGCCCGTTTCTCGATCTTAATGGTCCGGCGATTCTGCGCACGGCGGGCACCGTGGCGATCGGTGCCATATCGCGCGTCCGCAAGAAACGGGTCGCCCGCTCGCCGGGCGAGGGTGGTTACGGCACCACGCTGCATCGCGACTACGCCGGCGAATTCGACTACAACCTGGCCTGGAAGCCGGTCGGCGGCTTCCCGGTCACCTTCGGCTGGATCAATGCCATCCGGCGCGGGCACGCGCGACTGCATCGCGGGCTCGATGTCGGCGTGCCCAACCTGATTCTGCGGTCGGACCGCAGCGTGCCCGAATCGAACGACCCGGACGCGATCCAGCGCGGGGATGCGGTGCTCGACGTCAAGCAGATCGCCCGGTGGGCGGGCTGCATCGGCAACCGCACCACGGTCGTGCCGATCGTCGACGCCAAACACGATGTGTTCCTGTCGTTGGCGCAGCCGCGGCAGGCCGCCTACCGCGAGCTCGATCGCTGGCTGGACTGGTACACAAGCTCTTTGGGGACCGCCGAAGCACCGGCGCCGTCCGGAAAAGGTTAGGCGGCAGACATGGAACATTTCGACATCGCGATCATCGGCACGGGATCCGGCAACGCGATTCTCGATGAGCGCTACGACGACAAGAAGGTCGCGATCGCCGAGCAGGACACCTTCGGGGGCACGTGCCTCAACGTCGGATGCATTCCCACGAAGATGTTCGTCTATGCCGCCGAAGTCGCGAACACCGTGCGAGACACCGCCCGCTTCGGCGTCGACGCGCACGTCGACGGTGTCCGGTGGCCCGACATCGTCTCCCGGGTCTTCGGCCGCATCGACCCGCTCGCCGAACACGGCAGGACCTACCGCGCCTCGTCGCCGAACGTCACCGTCTTCGACAGGCACACCCGGTTCGGCCCGGTGCAGCCTGACGGCCGCTACGCCCTGCTCACCGACGGTGGCGACAAGTTCACCGCCGACCAGGTGGTCATCGCGGCGGGCTCGCGGGTGCAGGTCCCGCCCGCCATCGCCGAATCCGGAATCAACTACTACACCAGCGACACGATCATGCGGATCGCCGACCTGCCCGAGCACCTGGTGATCATCGGCGGCGGTTACGTCGCAGCCGAATTCGCCGACATCTTCTCGTCGCTGGGCACGCGGGTGACCATCGTGATCCGCGGCGGCTCGCTGCTGAGCAACATGGACCACACCATCAGCGACCGGTTCACCGACATCGCCGCCAAGAAGTGGGCAATCCGCAGCCACCGCAACGTCACCGGCGCGAGTCAGGACGCCACGGGCGTCGCCCTGACGCTGGATGACGGATCGACGCTGCGCGCCGATGCCGTGCTGGTGGCCACCGGCCGAATCCCCAACGGCGACCTGCTGGACGCCGATCTGGCCGGCGTCGAGGTCCGGGACGGCCAGGTCATCGTCGACGAGTACCAACGCACGTCGGCCAGGGGCGTATTCGCCCTCGGCGACGTCTCCTCCGACTACCAGCTCAAGCACGTGGCCAACCACGAAGCACGGATCGTGCGCCACAACCTGTTGCAGGACTGGGACGACACCGACGAGTTGGTCGCCTCCAACCACCGCCATGTCCCGTCAGCGGTGTTCACCGACCCGCAGATCGCCACCGTGGGCCTGACCGAAAACAAGGCCAGGGCGCAGGCGTTGGACTATTCGGTCAAGGTCCAGGACTACAGCGACGTCGCCTACGGGTGGGCGATGGAAGACACCACCGGCATCGCGAAGATCATGGTGGAGAACGGGACCGGACGCATCCTGGGTGCGCACATCATGGGCCCGCAGGCGTCGTCACTGATCCAGCCGCTGGTGCAGGCGATGAGCTTCGGGCTGGCGGGCCAGGACATGGCCCGCGGTCAGTACTGGATCCATCCGGCGCTGCCCGAGGTCATCGAGAACGCGCTGCTGGAATTGTGCGGGGAACCGCCCTGGCCGCCATCGCGTCAACATTGAAGCCCCACGGCAACTCGAGACGGTGCTCGGCCAGCATGGCCGTGTCGGACAGGATCGTTCGCACGTCGCCGTCGGCGACGATGGTGCCCCGATCCATCACCACCGCGCGGTCGCAGAGTTGCGCGGCATATGGCAGATCATGTGTGACGATCAGCATCGTGGCTGACAGCGTCATCAGGGTCTCGGCGAGTTCGCGGCGGCCAACCGGGTCGAGGTTGGCCGACGGCTCGTCGAGCACGAGAATCTGGGGATCACAGGCCAGCACGGTGGCCAGCGCCGCGCGCCGGCGTTGGCCCGCAGACAGGTGCGCGGGGCTGCGAACGGCCTCCTCGGTCATCGAGACCGTCTCCAAGGCGTGACGCACCCGCGCGGCGAGCTCGTCACCGCGCAGACCGAAGTTGGCGGGCCCGAACGCGACGTCCTGGGCGACGGTGGGCATGAACAGCTGGTCGTCCGGATCCTGGAATACCAACCCCACCTTCCTACGGATGTCGCGAAGGTTCTTCCGCGTCACCGGAGTTCCGTCGATCTCAACAGTTCCGGCGGTCGTGGCCAGTACACCGTTGAGATGCAGCATCAGCGTGGTCTTGCCCGCGCCGTTGGGCCCGAGCAGGGCCACCCGTTCACCCGCGGCGATGCTGAGATCGACACCGTCGAGGGCGATCTGGCCGTCCGGGTACTGATAGTGCACGCCGTGAACGTGCACAGCCGGGGTCATCGGGTAACCCAGGCGGCCGCCGAGACGGTCACCGCGGCGATCGCCGGGCTCATCGAGACCAACCACTGCCGGACGCCGGCCGGCGGTGCGGCGCCAATCACCGCCAGCTCGGGGACCCGGCCGTCGAAGCCGCGGGACAGCATAGCCGCGTATACCCGTTCGCCGCGCTCGTAGGACCGCAGGAACAGGGCGCCAATGCCTTTGGCGATAGCACCGGCCTGGTGCAGCAGCCGGGGCGAATCGCCCCTAGACATTCGCGCCGTTCGCATCCGGCTCGCTTCGGCGGACAGCACATCGATATAGCGAATCATCAGCACGAGCATCGAGGTCACCACGGCGGGAACACCGAGCCGGCTCAGCCCAGCCGGCAGCTCGCGGGCGGACGTGGTCGCGGCGACCGTCAGTGACGCCGCCACACCGAGCGTGCCCTTGATCACGATCCCCCAGGCGCCGTACAGGCCGCTCACCGAAAGCTGCAGTCCCGCAACGGCAATGCGTTCGCCACCCGCAGAGAACGGCAGCAGCACGGCGAGCACAAGGAACGGCGCCTCGATCAACATCCGGGGCAGAATCCACCTCAACGGAATCGGGGCGACACGCCACACTGACAGCACGATCGCCGCGTACACCGCGAACGGCCAGAACATCTCCCG
>JAOPWF010000518.1 GCA_025965815.1 Mycobacterium sp. | reverse complement strand
TCCGGACCCCGATGAGCACCCCGTGAGGAGCACGGGCGCGGCCACTGACACAGCAGCCGCCATCATCGCCGCTGCCGTAGCGGCGCGACCGGGGTACCTGCGCATGAAGACAATCTATGCAACACTGGCGGCCGTGATGGAGCACATCGGGTTTCAGGAGTGTTGTCAGGCGTCGTAGTTCGCCGCAGTCCCCCTACCCGTCCGTCATTTCTGGAGTTGTTCAGTGCCTTCCCCGGTTTCCGCGCCGTCTGTCGCTCTACGTCCGGCTTCGATCCCCGCTGTCTCTGCGCCGACCCGGCTGCGGCTGCCCGACCTGCTGCACGCCACCGACCGCAGCGCCGACGACCTGCTCAACGGCCGCTACGACCACCTGCTACCTCCCGGCGGACCGCCAGCGGACGATCGCTGGTTCACTCGCATCTACGGCGACGATGAGCTGGACATCTGGCTGATCAGCTGGGTTCCCGATCACTCGACCGAGTTGCACGACCACGGCGGCTCACTGGGTGCGCTCACCCTGCTGTCCGGATCGCTGGATGAATTCCGTTGGGACGGAGAGCAGTTGCGACGGCGCAGGCTCAATGCCGGCGACCAGGCGGGGTTCCCGTTGGGCTGGGTGCACGACGTCATCTGGGCGCCCGACAAGGCGCCGAGCATCATCACTCCGACGCTCAGCGTGCACGCGTACTCGCCGCCGCTGACGGCGATGTCCTACTACGACGTCACCGACCGCAACACGTTGCGCCGCAAGCGCACCGAACTCACCGACACCCCGGAAGGGTAGTGACGATGACCAGCCGCATCGACAGCGTGCTCGACGCAGCCCGGGCCCGGCTGCGTCGCCTCGAGCCCCACGAAGTGCCGACGGCCCTGCGGCGGGGAGCCATCCTGGTCGACATCCGGCCGCCGGCGCAGCGCGCGCGGGAGGGCGACGTGCCGGCCGCGCTGGTCGTTGAACGCAACGTCCTGGAATGGCGCTGCGACCCGACCAGCGACGCGAAGTTGCCCGAAGCCGCGGGCGACGACGTCGAATGGGTGGTGCTCTGCTCGGAGGGCTACACGTCCAGCCTGGCCGCGGCGGCACTGCTCGATCTCGGTCTGCACCGCGCCACCGACGTCGTCGGCGGTTACCAGGCGCTGCACGCCGCCGGCGTGCTCGCCGAACTCAACCGGAACTAGCTGTTCTCGTCGCTGTGCAACATCGGCCGTAGCTTCTCGGTTTTCTGCGGCGTCCATCCGGGCGGCTGCAGGACCGCGGCCCACGCGTTGGCGACGTTCTTCACATAGACGTGCCCGTGTCCGTCAGGCACATTGACCGCAACCGCCATATCCGCCGACACCTGCAGGAACGTCACCACCGGAATCCACTCCATTCGCGGCGACACGTCGTAGCCCCGCGGTTCGCGTAGCCAGTCCGGCTTGTCGAACAAGAGGTCGGGACTCCACCAGGCGATCGGGTCGGACGCGTGCTGAAGATAGACGACCCGCGGATTTCCCCACGGCTCGTCGGGGCGCGCGAAATCGTCTGGGCGCGCTACGAATCGGACGTTGTGGCCGCTGTCGTAGATCGGCAGCCACTCGGGTGAGCCGGGGTCGCGATTGCGGGTGAGGTCTGTCCACACGGTGTTGTTGAACGTCGGGCCGCTGAAGAGTGCTCCGTCGGTACGCGCGACGATGTTGTTCAGGCTCAGGAACGGGGCCTCGCCACCGAATGATCCGAGACTCTCACCAAAGACCACGAGCTTGGGCCGCTGCGCTTCGGGCATCTGCCGGACCAGTTTGTCCACGGCCTCGAACAGCGCCTGACCGGCCTGCCGGGCGTTCTCCTTGTCCACCAGGAACGACAGCCAGCTGGGCAGGAACGAGTACTGCATGCTGACGATCGCGCTGTCCCCGTTGAACATGTACTCCAGCGCCGACGCCTCCGCCCCGTTGATCCAGCCGGTCCCGGTCGTGGTGGCGACGGCGACCACCTTGCGGTTGAGCCCGCCAGTGCGCTGCAACTCCTGAGCCGCGAGCGCGGCAGTCTGCTTGATGCCGTCGGCGGAGTTCAAGCCCGCGTAAGCGCGGATCGGTTCGGTTGCCGGCGCACCGTTGAATCCCGAAAGTTGCGCCACGGTGGGGCCGCCCGCCACGAACACCCTGCCCTGGTGGCCCAGGGACTCCCATGAGACCAGCGACTCCGGTCCGCCCGAGCGCAGTCGGGACGTGGGCGCGGCGGTGTCGGGGTCCAGCTCGTCGTTCACGCTCGCGAAGGTGCTGTTCATCGTGCTCATCGCGAGCTTCACCACGACGCCGTTCAATAACGCGATCGTCAGCGCGACCAGCAGCAGCACCACGACAACGGCCGAGACTCTCGGCGGCGCAACGCGATTGAGCTGTCGCACCAGGAACCTGATCAATCTGCCGATGAGTTGGCCGATCTCGACGAACACGAACAGCACCACCACGGACAGCACGGCCGCCAGCGGGTGGTCGAGGAACGACAGCCTTGGCACACCCATCAGGTCGCGGACCTCGTCCTGCCAGACGTGGAACCAGATGATCATCAGGATCTGGCCGACCACCCCGACGACCACCAGGGTCAACCAGGCCCAGCGCGGCGCGGGCGGACTGCTGTCGCTGGAACGCATGTAGCGGACCAGCCACACGGCGAACACTCCGAGTGCGTAGCCGATCGCCCCAGCGCCACCGCTGACCAGTCCCTGGAACACCGGCCCGCGCGGCAGCAGCGACGGGGTCATCGAGAACCAGAGGAACAGCAGACCGACCGCGGTGCCGAAGAATGTGTAGTGGCGCAGCCACCACGGGTGTTTAGCGACCGGCGGTTCGGCCTTCGGCTCGTCGGCACTGGCCTTGTCGGCGGGCTCTTTCTCGGCCGCCGGGTCTTCGGTTGCCACCGACGCCGGCGCGGGCTCCCCGTCAGATACCGAGTGGCCAGACCCAGAAGCCGATTCGCTCACGAGAGCACTTTATCGGTGGGTGAAGTTCGGAGGGCGTTTCTCGGTGAACGCGGCCATTCCTTCGGTCTGATCTTCGGTGGCGAAGGCTGAATGAAACAGTCTACGCTCGTAGAGCAGGCCTTCGGCGAGTGTGGTCTCGAAGGAGCGGTTGACCGCCTCCTTGGCCATCCGCGCCGCCGACCGCGACATCCGGGAGATCTCGGTGGCGACGGCCTTTGCCTCGACAAGTAATTCGTCGGCGGGCACCACTCGCGACACCAGACCGCTGCGCTCGGCCTCGGCGGCGTCCATGGTGCGTCCGGTGAGGATGAGATCCATCGCCTTGGCCTTGCCGATGGCGCGGGTCAGCCGCTGCGAGCCACCCATCCCGGGCAGTACGCCGAGCTTGATCTCGGGTTGACCGAATTTCGCTGAGTCTGCGGCGATCAACAGGTCGCACATCATCGCCAACTCGCAGCCGCCGCCGAGTGCGTATCCGGCGACCGCGGCGATCGTCGGTGTGCGGACCGCGGCCAGTTTGGCCCACGGGGCGAACAAGTCGGACTCGAAGACATCGGCGAACGAAAGGGTCGCCATCTCCTTGATGTCGGCGCCGGCCGCGAACGCCTTCGCCGATCCGGTGATGATGATCGCGCCGATTCCTGGATCGTTGTCGAATTCGGCTGCCGCAGTGGTGACTTCCTTCATCACCTGGGCGTTGAGTGCGTTGAGTGCCTTGGGTCGGTTGAGGGTGATGGTGCCGACGCGCTCGTCGCGTTCGACGAAAATTGTCTCGTATTCCGATTGGCTGCTCATGATTTCCCTTCTAGAACAACAGGTCCGGATCGGCCGGTGCGAAAAACTGTTCGACATCCCCGGCGCTGACCGCTGCCGACGACGACGGCGACCACTTCGGGTTGCGGTCCTTGTCGATGATCTGAGCGCGGATGCCCTCGACCAGATCATGCGACCGCAGTATGGCGCACGACACCCGATACTCCTGGGTGAGTGCGTCTTCCAGTGAATCGAGCTTGCCTGCCCGGCGCACCGACTCGAGCGCTACGGCCAGTGCGGTGGGGGAGCGGCCGGCGATGGTGTTCGCTGCGTCGTTGGCGGGCCCGGCGTCGTGGCCGCGCAGCGCCGCGATGATGTCAGAGATGGTGTCACCGCCGTAGCACTCGTCGACCCAGTGCCGCTGTGCGAGAAGGTGGCTGGCGGGCGGCTCTACGGCGTGTGCCGCGACTGCGCGGTCAGGACCGTCGTCGACGATGGCTGCGACGAGGTCGCCGAGCTTGTCCTGCGGGACGTAGTGGTCGGCGAATCCCATTGCGATGGCGTCGGCGCCGTTGAACGGGACACCGGTGAGGGCGGCGTGCACGCCGAGCAGTCCTGGCGCCCGGGACAACAGGTACGTGCCGCCCACATCGGGGACGAGGCCGATACCGACCTCCGGCATCGCCATCTTCGACGTGTCGGTGACGACACGGAGACTGCCGTGTGCACCCACTCCGACGCCGCCGCCCATCACGATGCCGTCCATCAATGCGACGTAGGGCTTGGAGTAGCGGCCGATACGGGCGTTGAGCAGGTACTCGTCGTACCAGAACTTGCGGGCCTCGGACCCGTCGCCGCGGGCGCTGTGGTAGATCGCCACGACGTCGCCGCCCGCGCACAGGCCGCGGTCGCCGGCGCCGGCAAGCACGACCGCGCGGATCCCGTCGTCGGCCTCCCACTCGTCCAGGACGGCGCTCATCGCGGTGACCATGGGATGGGTCAGCGAGTTGATTGCCTTGGGCCGGTTGAGGGTCAGGAAACCGATGCCGTCGTCGACACGGGTCAGGATCTCGTCGGATTCGCCCGTCACGCCTGCCGCCATCCCTTCGTCGGACTAATCAAATCTTGACCTCAGCAATCTAGATCGTTACCCGGTGAAGTCGCCCCGCGGGTAAGCTTTACCTCTGAAAGGCCAGGGAAACCCGCAGAAAGGATTTGACGACTGCGGGAACTGACCATAGGCCGCCAATCGTTAGACGTGTGTTCGTGACTTTCAGAGCCACACATAGGAGAGGATCCGACGGTGCGGGAGACCAGCAACCCGGTATTTCGTTCACTGCCTAAGACACAGGGCGGATACGCACAGTTCGGCACCGGCGCCGCCGGTGCCCAGGTACGCCAGGGCTATCAGGCGGAGCCTTATGCCACTCAATACCCTGACCAGCGGCAGACGGGTGTTACCCGGCCGCTGACCATCGACGACGTCGTCACCAAGACCGGCATCACGCTGGCCGTGGTCTCGGCTGTCGCGGTCGTTTCCTATTTCCTGGTCGGCTCCAACCCGGGGCTGGCCATGCCGTTCACGCTGGTCGGCTTCCTCGGCGGACTGGCCCTGGTGCTCGTCGCGACGTTTGGCCGCAAGCAGGACAACCCCGCGATCGTGCTGAGCTACGCCGCACTCGAGGGCCTAGGCCTCGGCGCCTTCTCGTTCGTCCTGGCCAACTTTGTCGTGGCCGGTGCTAACGCAGGCGCGCTGATCGGGCAGGCGATCCTGGGCACCATCGGCGTGTTCGCCGGCATGCTCGTCGTTTACAAGACCGGCGCCATCCGAGTCACCCCCAAGTTCACCCGGATGATCGTCGCCGGCCTGTTCGGCGTGCTTGTGCTCATGCTCGGCAACTTGGTGCTGGCGATGTTCGGTGTCGGCGGCGGCGCGGGCATGGGCCTGCGTAGCGGCGGCCCGATTGCGATCATCTTCTCGCTGGTGTGCATCGGGCTGGCGGCGTTCATGTTCCTGATCGACTTCGACGCCGCTGACCAGATGATCCGCGCCGGTGCGCCGGAGAAGGCCGCGTGGGGCATCGCCCTCGGCCTGACCGTCACACTGGTCTGGCTCTACATTGAGATCCTCCAGCTGCTGAGTTACTTCCAGAGGAACTAGCTGCCTGACCACCAAGAGGCCGACACGCGTCATGCGTGTCGGCCTCTTGCTTTGTCGAGTGTCGGTGGTTGCGTTCGCGTCGAGCGTGCGCTGGGGGCGCCGAAAACTGTGATCGCGCACGGTACGCACACTCGACGCCACCTGTGCACAGTGGGCGTCGCGATAGCCCTTGGTGTCGGTGAGCGCTGGCAGCCTGCCGACATGGGGGACTGCGAGCGGCCATTCATCGGAAGTGAGGCGTTGGCCGCCGGTGTGCTGAACCGCCACCAACTGCGGACGCGGTATCGAGCTGTGTTTCCCGACGTGTATCTGTCCAGGCAGCATCAGCCGTCGCTGCGTCAGCGCACCATCGCCGCGTGGCTGTGGTCGCACCGGCAGGGCGTCGTCGCCGGTGCGGCAGCGGCCGCGTTGCATGGTTCGCGGTGGATCGACGACAACGCGGTGATCGAACTGATTCACCCGAATCCACGGGCTCCGCGCGGGGTGGTTACTCGCCGGGACGTTTTGATGGACAACGAGTATCAAGCGCTGGCGGGACTCTCCGCCACGACGCCGGAGCGCACTGCCTTCGACATTGGTCGGCGCGGCCCCCTCGGCATGGCGGTCGCGCGATTCGACGCGCTGGCCCGCGCCACAGAGGTGAAACCGCACGATGTCGCGGCATTGGCACTGCGTCATCGTGGCGCCCCTGGCCTGCGACAACTCGAGACAGCGCTCGACCTCGGCGACGCGGGTTCGCAATCGCCCCGGGAGACGTGGCTGCGGCTGCTGCTGATTCAGGCCGGACTACCGAGACCGCAGACGCAGATTCCCGTCCTTGCTGACGACGGCAACCCGTTCGCCTACCTCGACATGGGTTGGGAGGAGTGGATGGTCGCCGCGGAGTACGACGGTGACCAGCACCGTGTCGACCGGTGGCAGTACACCAAGGACATACGTCGACTTGCGGCGCTCGAGCGACTCGGGTGGATCATCGTTCGCGTCGCCACCGACGCACACTCGGCCGGGAACCAAACCCGAGGGCGAAACGAAAACCACAGGGCGGGTTAGATCCGCTCGATGATCATCGCCATGCCCTGGCCACCGCCGACGCACATGGTCTCCAGACCGAATGTCTCGTCGTGGGTAGTCAGGTTGTTCAGCAGCGTGGCGGTGATCCGGGCACCCGTCATGCCGAACGGGTGACCCAGCGCGATCGCACCACCGGACACGTTGAGCTTGTCCTCGTCCATGCCGAGCTCGCGGGCCGAACCGAGCACCTGCACCGCGAACGCCTCGTTGATTTCGTACAGGTCGATATCGCCGATCGTCATCCCCGCGTTGGCCAGCGCATTCTTGGTCGCGCCGATCGGGCCCAGGCCCATGATCTCCGGCGACAGACCGGACACACCGGTCGCCACGATGCGAGCCAGCGGCGTCAGGCCCAGCTCCTTGGCCTTGGTGTCGCTCATGATCACCACCGCCGCGGCGCCGTCGTTGAGCGGGCAGGCGTTGCCCGCGGTAACCGTGCCGTTCGGGCGGAACACCGGCTTGAGCTGGCTGATCTTCTCGTAGGTAGTGCCGGCGCGCGGACCATCGTCGGTGCTCACCACCGTCCCGTCGGGCAGCGTCACCGGCACGATCTCCCGCTCGAAGAAGCCGCTGTTGATGGCTTCCTCCGCGCGGTTCTGGCTGCGCACGCCCCAGTGGTCCTGGTCCTCGCGGCTGATACCGGTCTTAAGCGCGACGTTCTCGGCGGTCTGGCCCATCGCGATGTACACGTCGGGAATCTCGCCGTCCGCACGCGGGTCGTGCCATTCGTCGGATCCGGCCGAGGCATTCTCCGAACGCTGACCGGCCTCGGCGTAAAGCGGGTTCTTGGTGTCCGGCCACGAGTCGGCGTTGCCCTTGCCGAACCGCGACACAGTCTCGACACCGGCCGAGATGAAGGCGTTGCCCTCGCCGGCCTTGATCGCGTGGAAGGCCATCCTGGTGGTCTGCAGCGACGACGAGCAGTACCGGTTCACCGTCGTGCCGGGCAGGAAGTCGTAGCCCAGCTCGACCGCAACAGTGCGGCCGATGTTGAACCCGGACTCGCCTGCCGGCTGGCCGCAGCCCATGATCAGGTCGTCGATATCGCGCGGGTGGAGCGCGGGTACCTTGTCCAGCGCCGCACGGACCATCTGGGTGGCCAGATCGTCGGGCCTGATGCTCGCCAGCGAGCCCTTGAAGGCGCGGCCGATCGGCGAGCGGGCGGTCGAAACAATGACGGCTTCGGGCATGACGGCTCCTGTGGTCGGTTGCTAGTGCACGAACCTACTCGTCGGTATATGGGGCCGTGACGGGCCCTAGTCAGCGGGCACGACGATCGGTGCGGGTACGCCCGTCGAGCGCCGCCAGATCCGCGTCAACCCGCGGAGGCGGGTCAGCATGGTCCTGGGCCCGGCGGCCCGCGACACCCACGGGAGTTCCGGCACCCGCCCACCCGTCCACTCGCCCAGCGCATTACACAGCGCGGGCAGCAACTGCGTGGCGGCTAACCCATAGCCCGCCGCCGACGGGTGGAACATGTCCTCCGAGAACAGCCGTTCGGGGGCGTGCAGGAATTCGGGCGCGAGCAGATCGGCCAACGGCACGGGCACGCCGCCGGCGGCGCGGACCGCCGCGGCCTGGGCCCGGGCCAGTCGCAGGCCACGGGTGCTGGCCGTCCAGCGCAGCGGCTGCGGAATCGCCGTGATGACACCGAAATCGGGACAGGTACCGACCACGACGGCGGCGCCGCTGGACCGCAACCGCCGGACCGCCGCACCGAGCCGTCGCGCCGAGGCGCCGACGCCGTTGAGGGCGGTGACGTCGTTGGCGCCGATCATGATCACCGCGGCGTCCGGCGGCGGACCGGCCACGAACATGGCGTCCACCTGACCCGAGAGGCCCTTGGAGGTCGCGCCGACAATCGCCTTGGTGCTCAACCGGATTCGCTTAGCGGACTCCTCGGCGACGCCGCGGGCCAGCAGCACGCCGGGCACCTCGTCGGCGCTGCGGCAGCCGTAGCCGGTCGCGGTCGAGTCGCCGAATACCATCAGATGCAGATCGAACGGCACGCCTCGGTACCAGCGCTCCACCGGGCCGCCACCGGCCACGTACACGCCGTCGGCCCGCGGCGGCACATCCCAGGATTTGGGGATGACGCGACGGGCCTTGTCGGCCTGCACGGTCAGCAGATTGCGCGCACCCACATAGGCGGTGCCCGTGGAAGCCAGCCCGGCCGCAACCACCAGCGCCAAAGACGACCGGCTCGGAGCCCGCATGCCCACAAACGGCAGTCTAATCCGCTGAGGCCAGAAGACACGCCGCCACGACCTGCAGGCGATCACAGAGCGGTATCAGATGCGGTATCAAATCAGAATCGTTGATTGTTAAACAAATTAGCAGTGTCAAGCTAAGTTACCGGGGTTGGCTGAAATGCCGGCGGGTACCCCGGCACTACAACGGCGTAGGAGGCTGACGATGACCGCACCGAGCAAGATTCACGGGTCATCTGGCGCTGGCATCAGCGCAGGTCGCATACTAAAACCGCGCAGATTCCCGGTCAGTGACGGGGCTCCCGTCGAGGTCATCGAGGACGGCCCGAGCTTCGCAGGACGCATCGCCGCGCTCGCCGCATTACTGACAATCAGGCCAACTCTGGCCGTCGGTAGCTACGCTCCGCGTCTGCCGTGGCCGTGGGGGCTTATCGACTTCGCCGCCCGGGTGCTGCGTCCGGCACCGGGCACGATCCGCGCCACGATCGGCCTGCCGCACTGCTCGGCCCAGCTGGTTCGCGCCGCGGGTGTGCTGCCCGCGGACGGCAAGCGCCGCGTGATCCTCTACATGCACGGTGGCGCGTTTCTGACCTGCGGAGCGAATTCGCACGGCCGGCTCGTCACCCTGCTGTCCAAGTTCGCCGACAGCCCCGTACTTGTCGTCAACTACCGGATGATCCCGAAGCACTCCATCGGCATGGCGATGGACGACTGCTACGACGCCTACCCGTGGTTGCGTCTCAAGGGTTACGAGCCCGACCAGGTTGTGCTGGCCGGTGATTCGGCCGGTGGCTACCTCGCTCTGGCACTGGCCGAGCGCCTGCAGCAGGAGGGCGAGGAGCCCGCCGCCATGGTGGCGATCTCGCCGCTGTTCGAGCTCGACGAGGAGTCCAAGCTGGCCCACCCCAACACCCGCACCGACGCGATGTTCCCGCCCAAGGCGTTCGCCGCGCTGTCCGAAATCGTCGCCAAGGCTGCCGAAAGGCATGTGGTCAACGGGCATCCCGAAGAGATCTACGAGCCGCTCGACCACATCGAGCCGGGCCTGCCGCGAACGCTGATCCACGTGTCCGGCTCCGAGGTGCTGCTGCACGACGCCCGACTCGCGGCGCGTCAGTTGGCCGCGGCCGGAGTGCCCGTCGAAATCCGGGTCTGGCCCGGCCAGATGCACGTCTTCCAGATTTGTGCGCCCGCGGTGCCCGAGGCCACCCGCTCGCTGCGTCAGATCGGGGATTACATCAGAGAGGCCACCTGGTAGCTCGCTTCCCGTCGCCTGAGACCATTAGGCATGCGGATTGCGCGGCACGTCAGTGAACTCATCGGCAATACCCCTCTGGTCCAGCTGAACTCGGTCGTTCCGGAGGGCTCCGGGGTGGTGGCGGCTAAAATCGAGTACCTCAACCCGGGTGGCAGCGCCAAGGATCGCATCGCGGTCAAGATGATCGACGCCGCGGAGGCCAGCGGCGAATTGCGACCTGGCGGCACCATCGTCGAACCAACCTCCGGCAATACCGGAGTGGGCCTGGCACTGGTCGCTCAGCAGCGCGGCTACAAATGCATCTTCGTCTGCCCGGACAAGGTCAGCGAGGACAAGCAGAATGTGTTGCGCGCCTACGGCGCTGAGGTAGTGGTTTGCCCGACGGCGGTCCCACCGGACCACCCGGACAGCTATTACAGCGTGTCCGACCGTTTGGTCCGGGAGATCGACGGGGCGTGGAAACCGGACCAGTACTCCAACCCGATGGGTCCGGTCAGCCACTACGAGACCACCGGCCCCGAGATCTGGGCAGACACCGACGGCAAGGTCACCCACTTCGTGGCCGGCGTCGGAACGGGCGGAACCATCACCGGTGCGGGGCGCTACCTCAAGGAGGTCTCCGGCGGGAAGGTGAAGATCATCGGCGCGGACCCCGAGGGCTCGGTGTACTCCGGCGGCACCGGACGTCCGTACCTGGTGGAAGGGGTCGGCGAGGACTTCTGGCCGTCGGCCTACGACCCGACGGTGCCCGACGAGATCATCGCCGTCTCCGACGCCGACTCCTTCGACATGACCAGGCGGCTGGCCCGCGAGGAGGCACTGCTGGTCGGCGGGTCGTGCGGGATGGCCGTCGTGGCGGCGCTGGAAGTGGCCGAAAAGGCCGGTCCGGACGCGCTGGTGGTGGTGCTGCTGCCGGACGGTGGCCGCGGCTACCTGTCGAAGATCTTCAACGACTCGTGGATGTCGTCCTACGGCTTCCTGCGCAGCAGGCTCGACGGCTCGGTGCGGCAAACCACTGTCGGGGATGTGCTTCGGCACAAGTCCGGTGCGCTGCCCGACCTCGTGCACACCCACCCGTCGGAGACCGTGCGCGATGCGATCGGCATCCTTCGTGAATACGGGGTCTCGCAGATGCCAGTCGTCGGCGCCGAGCCGCCGGTGATGGCAGGCGAAGTCGCGGGCAGCGTCTCGGAACGCGAACTGCTGTCCGCGGTCTTCGAGGGCCGGGCCAAGCTTGCCGACGCCGTCGGTCAGCACATGAGCCCGTCGCTGCCCCTGATAGGCGCCGGCGAACTCGTCAGCACCGCGGCCAAGGCTCTGCGCGAGAGTGACGCCGTGATGGTGGTCGAAGACGGTAAACCGATCGGCGTTCTCACTCGACACGACCTGCTCGGTTTCCTGTCCGATGGCAGCTCCCGCCGCTAAGCCGCGGCGCATCGATTTCGACGAATTTACTTCGGGTGGCAAATAATGCCCAAAGTGCTTACCTGAGGTAAGGATTGCGTGTTCGTAGCGCCATGTGTCCTCGTGATGAAGTTCCCGCCATGGACCTATTTGTGAGCTAATTCTCAGGTAGGGTAATCCCGCTGTATCCCAGCTAATTCAGCACTGGAAGGCGTCCATGACAGATCAACCGCCACCGCCCCCCGGTCATTATCCGCCACCACCCGGCGGTGGGTATCCGCCCCCGCCCCAGGGTGGCTACCCGCCTCCTCCACCGCCGCAGAGTGGCGGCTACCCGCCGCCGGGCAGTGGCTACCCCCCGCAGGGCGGTGGTTATCCGCAG
>JAOPWF010000095.1 GCA_025965815.1 Mycobacterium sp. | reverse complement strand
CGAGCTACGCCGCGATCGCACGAGTTTCATTATCGCGCATCGCCTTTCGACGATCCGCGACGCTGATGTGATCCTGGTGCTGGAGGCGGGGAAGATCGTCGAGCACGGCAACCACGCCGAGCTACTGGCCCGGCGTGGTGCCTACTACTCGATGACTCAGGTCTGATCCCGAGTCGCTCCGCTCGCCCCGCAGGCGGTCTAGAGTTCGGGGCCCTGCGCCCGCAGGTCGTCGACGTCTGACATCGCGCTGCGCAACTTTCCCAGCCACTCGTCGGCGTGCTCACCGACCAGCTTGACCGACCAGGCCAGCGCGTCGGAGCGCGAGCGCGCCACACCGGCGTCGACGAGTGTGTCGAGGACCTGACGTTCGGGCTGCTTCAGCCGCGTCATGACCGGGACGGCGATGTGGGTGAACAGGATTCGTTCCTCGCCGACCTCGAGACCCCAGGACACCTTGCGGCCGTATTTCTCCTGGGCTTCGTCGGCGATGTGCATCCGTTCGGGTCGGGTGTCCTCGCGGAACCGGGAGACGCGACCCGACGCGCGGGCTTCGCTCTCCTCCCCTTCGGGTTCGGGCAGGCGGCCGATCACCGTGATCTCCTCGCGGTCGACGACGACCGTCGGGTCACCGGCGAACCAGCCGTCGGGCAGGCGTCCGGCGAACCAGTCCGCGGCGTCGCTCGCATCGGGTTGCTGGGCCTGTTGCCAGCCGCCGGAGCGGCCGGACCGTCGGCCATGTACGTGATTGTGTCTCATGATTACATGATTACACCGTTACAATCTTGCTGGGACGGCGTTTCACCGCCAGCGAACATCCAATGCGAATTCGGCTTAGCGCTTCAGCACGACGGCAGCGCCGCCGACGAGCACCAGCGCCACCAGCAGCAGCGCGGCCCAGCCGGCACCGAGGAACCACCACACGGCGGCGAGGGCCACGATCGCCGGCGACGCGATGAACAGCGCCATGCCCGGATGCTGCTTGACCACTTCCAGCGCGCTCTGCGCCCGCGCCCGGTCGATCTCTTTGCCCGCCATACGACCAGAATGCCAGGTCGGCGGCCCGTCAGGTACCCATCTGATTAAGCAGTTCGGCGGTGTCCAGGTCTTCAACGGCGGTGCAGGCCCGACGCCACGCCGCCACGGCATTTTCCGGCGCCTGGAGTCCGGGCCAGGCGATGGTCATGGCGGTCGCGTCCCACGCTTCGGCCGAGAACAACCGGTAGCGCTCGAACGCTTCGGCATAGCTGGGCACATCGCTATTCCGGCGGTCCGCAGACCCTCGAGGTATCGCTCCAGCAGCTCACGTTCATGGGTTCGACGGACATCGGGGTCGTGGCCGGTCGTAATCCAGTACGACACTTCGCGAAGACCCGGGCCCTGGCACCGCAGACATGTCGTCGGCAATCTTCAGCCGCGCCGTGGAACGCGGAGAGATCTCGCGGGCTGTCCTACACTTCGAGTTCGCCGAATGTTTGTTCGGCAGCGTTCTGATGCACGTGATGAACCTGCCGATGGCGGCACATCAGGAGGCCAAAGCCACTGCCCACGAACATGTTCGGCTGCTGGTACACATCGTGTCGGCCGGAATCGGCGCGACGGTGCCCACCTAGGACCCGTTGTCCGCACCTCCAATTCGGACGCAGTCGGGTCGGAGCCGTGCGACAGTTCCCCGATGATGAAGGGAAGCGTCGCCGTGATCGGGGCCGGACCGGGTGGGCTCGTCGCGGCTCGGTGGCTGCTGTCGCAGGGCTTCCAGCCGACCATCTTCGAGCAGGGTCCGATGCTGGGCGGGCAGTGGACGGGCCTGGACGGCCTGAGCGGCGTGTGGCCGACCCTGCACACCAACACCAGTCGCGTGATGACGGCCTTCAGCGACCTCGAGCACGAGAGCTACCTGGTCTACCCGTCATATCGCGACATCCTCGACTACCTGCAGCGCTATGCCGAGACTTTCGGCCTTACGTCGCACATCCGGTTCGGCACCCGGGTCGATCTCCTCAGGCGAGACGACACCGGATGGCTCGTTAACCACGCCGGCATCAACGAGAGTTTCGACCGAGCGGTGGTGGCAAGCGGCAGGTTCCATGTCCCTGCCATCCCAGAAGTTCCGGGGCTCGACGCGTTCGCCGGCTCAGAGGGAGCGATCTCCACGTACCGCTACAAGGCGCCCGCTCGCTACCGCGGCAAGCGTGTTCTCGTGGCAGGCTGCGCGGTCAGCGCCCTCGAGATCGCCGCCGACCTCGCCCAGCTCGGCGCGGCCCGCGTCGTGGTCACCCAGCGTCGGCAGAGGTACGTCCTGCCCAAGTTCGCCGCCGGCGTCCCCTCCGACCACCGGATCTTCACGCGGTACGGAACCCTGGCGAACGAGACGCTCCCCGCAGACGAGATCGACCGGCAGCTGAAGGAGATCGTGGTCGAGGCCGGGGGAAACCCGAAGCAGTACGGGGCACCGGCGCCCGACCCGTCGCTCTTCGCCGCCGGGGTCACCCTCAGCCAGCACTACCTGCCGCTCGTGGGCGAGGGCCTGATCACGGTGCGTCCGTGGATGGAATCCATCGCGGGCGCGACCGTCACCTTCGCCGACGGGCATGCCGAGGAGTTCGACGCGATCCTGTTCGGCACCGGGTTCGATCTGGACCTGCCGTTTTTGAGTGAGGACATCCGG
>JAOPWF010000094.1 GCA_025965815.1 Mycobacterium sp. | reverse complement strand
GACCGCGACGGCGACCTGGCCGACGGCATCGTGGTGACGCCGTCGCACAACCCGCCACGCGACGGCGGCTTAAAGTACAAACCGACCAACGGCGGACCCGCCGACACCGACGCGACCGGTGTCATCGCCAAGCGTGCCAACGAGATTCTCCGCGAGGGGCTCAAGGGCGTGAAGCGCGTGCCGCTCGCCCGTGCGCTGCAGACCGCGCAGCGGCACGACTACATGGACGCCTACGTCGAGGACCTGCCGAACGTCGTCGACATCCATGCGATCCGCGCCGAGGGCATCCGCATCGGCGCCGACCCGCTGGGCGGGGCAAGTGTCGACTATTGGGGCGCGATCGCCGAACGACATGACCTGCAGTTGACGGTGGTCAATCCGCTCGTCGACGCGACGTGGCGGTTCATGACGCTGGACACGGACGGCAAGATCCGGATGGACTGCAGCTCGCCCAACGCGATGGCGTCGCTGATCGCCAACCGCGACAAATATCAGATCGCCACCGGCAACGACGCCGACTCCGACCGGCACGGCATCGTCACCCCGGACGGCGGCTTGCTGAACCCGAACCACTACCTCGCGGTGGCGATCGAGTATCTGTACACCAACAGGCCGGACTGGCCGGGTTCGACGGCGGTGGGCAAGACCGCCGTCAGCTCGTCGATCATCGATCGAGTGGTCGCCGGGTTGGGCCGCAAGCTGCTCGAGGTGCCGGTCGGGTTCAAGTGGTTCGTTGACGGATTGATCAGTGGCACCATCGGTTTCGGCGGCGAGGAGAGCGCGGGCGCATCCTTCCTGCGCCGTGACGGGTCGACGTGGACTACCGACAAGGACGGCATCATCCTCGCGCTGCTGGCGTCGGAGATCCTTGCGGTGACCGGGTCGACGCCGTCGCAGCGGTATGACGCGCTGGCCGAGAAGTACGGTGCGCCAACGTATGCCCGCATCGACGCGCCCGCCGACCGGGAACAGAAGGCCCGGCTGGCCAAGCTCTCACCGGACCAGGTGACCGCGACCGAACTGGCAGGCGAGCCAATCACCGCCAAGCTGACCACCGCGCCGGGCAACGGTGCGCCGCTGGGCGGCCTGAAGGTGACGACGGAGAACGCGTGGTTCGCGGCGCGCCCGTCGGGTACCGAAGACGTGTACAAGATCTATGCGGAGTCGTTCAAGGGACCCGAGCATCTCGCGGAGGTGCAGCAAGCGGCTAAAGACGTGGTGAATACAGTCATAGCGTGAGTTCCGTCGCGGAGGGTGACTGTACGGCTGACGAGGCCAAACCGAAGCTCCCGAGCGAAGTCTGGGTGCTGATCACCGCAAACGTGGTGATCGCCCTCGGCTATGGCGTCGTTTCGCCGGTTCTGCCGCAATACGCCCGCGACTTCGGCGTGAGCGTCAGCGCCGCGACGTTCGTCATCACCGCCTTCTCACTGATGCGGTTGGTGTTCGCACCCGCGAGCGGTCTGTTCGTCCAGAGGATCGGGGAGCGCCGGGTCTATCTGAGCGGACTGCTGATCGTGGCGTTGTCCACGGGCGCATGTGCGTTCGCTCAGACGTACTGGCAGCTACTGCTGTTCCGCTCGCTCGGCGGTTTCGGGTCCGCGATGTTCACCGTCTCTTCGTTCGGACTGATGATCCGGATCTCTCCGCCGGATGCCCGCGGCCGCGTCGCGGGTCTGTTCTCGAGTGCCTTCCTAATCGGCTCAGTCGGTGGGCCGTTACTCGGCAGCCTCACCGCGGGATTCGGATTGTCGGCGCCGTTCGCGATCTACGGGGTCGCACTCTTGGTCGCGGCGGCGGTGGTGTTCGCGCGGCTGCGACACTCGTCGCTGGCGGCCCCCGCAGACGCGACGGAGCCCGCGGTGACGGTGCGGATTGCCCTGCGCAACCGCGCGTAACGGTCGGCGCTGTTCTCGAACATTGCGACGGGTTGGTCGGTGTTCGGCCTGCGCTTCGCCCTGGTTCCGTTGTTTGTCACCGAGGTCCTGCATCGCGGGCCACGGGTCGCGGGTCTAGCTCTGGCCACGTTCGCCGTCGGCAACATCGGCGCGGTCATCCCGAGCGGATATCTATCCGATCGAATAGGACGTCGGGTGCTGCTCATCGCGGGGTTGACGGCGTCCGGGACGGCGACTCTTCTGGTGGGGCTCGCGTCGTCATTGACGTTGTTCCTGGCCGGTGCCCTCGTGGCAGGTGCGGCCTCGGGGATGTTCACGTCGCCCCAGCAGGCGGCCGTCGCCGACATCATCGGGACCAAAGCGCGTGGTGGCACCGCGGTGGCGACCTACCAGATGATGGCGGACCTAGGTGCGATTGTCGGCTCGTTGGCGGTCGGTGAGATCGCGCAGCACCTGTCGTTCGGCAGCGCCTTCGTCGTCAGCGGCGTGATCCTGCTGGTGGCAGCGGCGGGCTGGGTGTTGGCTCCGGAGACCAGGGCGCGGCCGTCATCGGAACGGACACCGATTCGCCCGCTGGGCCCGGAAGCCGGCGGCGAACTACCGTGACCAGCGGTTTTGAACGCTTCCCGCAGGTGGTGTAACTTCGATGAGCACAACTTCACGG
>JAOPWF010000064.1 GCA_025965815.1 Mycobacterium sp. | reverse complement strand
GTCCCTCCAGCCGGCGAACCTGAGCCCTGGGCGGGGACGAGGGTGCCGCCAGCGGCACCGACGGCGACCGGCTGGCCCACGGGTCCGTCGCCGAGGTCGTCGACGCGGCGGCTGAGCAGATCACGGCCGCCCCACATGAAGAAGGCGACGAGGCTGATGGCGAGGTTGAACACGAACGAGGCCAGGAACAGCAGGGTCGGGTTGCCGGGCAGGCCGGCCTTGTCCACCACACCGTTGGTGATGCTGCCGAAGATGCTCATCGGCGAGAAGCCGCCGGCGCTGGCGCCGTTGATGATCATCAGGCCCATCATGATCGGGTTGATCTTGTAGCGGGCGGCGAAGCCCATCCCGATGGGGGCGATCAGCGCCACCGATGCCGGGACCACCGCTCCGATCGCGGTGAGGCAGGCCGTGACCAGGAACATGACCCACGGGATCAGGCCGATGCGGCCGCGCACGCCCCGGATGGCGGCCTGGATGACCCAGTCCACGGTGCCGTTGCTCTTGGCGATGGCGAACAGGTACGTGACGCCGACAAGGATGACGAACAGGTCGCCAGGGAAGCCGGCGAAGATGGTGCTGGTCTTCTTGCCGATGTCCGCGCCGTGGAGCACCGAGATGCCGAGGATGAAGGCGGCGACGATGGCGAGGGCGCCCAGATTCACCGACCGCACAGTGGCGATGAGGAAGATGACGGCAAGTACGAGGATCGAGATGACTTCTACGGACATGGGAGCCTCCCGGATCGGGGTCAGGGGTGGCGGGCTGCCGGGGTCCCTGGGTCACACCGCACGAAGCAGGCAGCGATTTCCGGGATGTGAAATCGCTGTTCCGTTTCGGAGAGTATGGCCAAACTCACATGCACCGTCAAGACCCGATACGCCGGCCGCGAGCGCCCGGACGGACCGACAGCTGTTGATGCGATACTCCACATCGCGATATATAGTTTCCGCCTTACGGAGCTGTCGATAGATACCCGCTACCGGGAGGTACCTCCTGCCATGGCCCCCAGCGGTCGCCATTTCCTCCAGATTCCCGGCCCGACCAATACGCCGGACCGGGTGTTGCGCGCCATGGCGGCGCCCACCATCGACCACCGCGGCCCGGAATTCGCCGCGCTCAACATGGAGATCCTCGAATCCATCAAGCCGGTGTTCGCGACCGCGGGTCCGGTCGTCATCTACCCGGCATCGGGCACCGGTGCCTGGGAAGCGGCTCTCGTCAACACGCTGAGCCCCGGCGACCGGGTGCTGTGCTTCGAGACGGGGCACTTCGCCACGCTGTGGCGGGAACTGGCGCGCAACCTCGGCCTCGAGGTGGACTTCGTCCCCGGGGACTGGCGCCACGGCGTCGACCCGCAGGTGGTGACGGACAGGCTCAGTGCCGACGCCGGGCGCACCATCAAAGCCGTTCTCGTCGTCCACAATGAGACCTCGACCGGCGTGACCAGCCGGATCGCCGAGGTCCGGGCGGCCATTGACGCCGCCGGACACCCCGCGCTGCTGTTCGTCGACACGATCTCGTCCCTCGGCTCGATCGAGTACAAGCACGACGAGTGGGGCGTCGACGTGACTGTGGCCGGCTCGCAGAAGGGGCTCATGCTCCCGCCCGGGCTCAGCTTCAACGCGATCAGCGACAAGGCCCTGGCGGCGTCGACCACCGCGAAGCTGGCCAGGTCCTACTGGGCCTGGCAGCCGATCATCGAGGCCAACAGGCGCGGCTTCACCCCCTACACCCCGGGCACCAACATGCTGTACGGCCTGCGCGAGGCGCTGCGCATGCTCGACGAGGAGGGCCTGCCCAACGTCTACGCCCGCCACCAGCGCCACGCCGAGGCGACCCGGCTCGCGGTTCGCGGCTGGGGTCTGGAGGTGCTCTGTGCGGATGACCGCGAGCACTCCGGATCGCTCACCGCCGTGATCGTCCCCGACGGGTACGACGCGGACAAGATCCGCGCCGTCATCCTGGACCGCTTCGCCATGTCCCTCGGCGCCGGCCTCGGCAAGCTCGCCGGAAAGATCTTCCGGATCGGGCACCTGGGCGACTTCAACGACCTGATGCTCGCGGGCACCCTGGCCGGCGTCCAGATGGGACTCGTCGCGGCCGGCGTCCCGATCAACAACAACGGACTCAACGCGGCGCTCGAGCGTCTGCAGCGCCCGTGACCGGGCCGGTGCCGGTATTCCCGTAGGCACGAAGGAGTGGAGCAGTCGTGACGAGCAGCCCGCGGCGCACCAGCGATGGGGTCCACGACCTCGGCCAGGATCTGGTGCGGGAACTGGAGCGCGAGTTCGACGGCCATGATTTCGACGGGGAGGCGCGGTTCGACGCGTACACGCGGCACCTGTTCTCGCGGGACGCGAGCATGTACTCCATCATGCCGCTGGGCGTGGTCTTCCCGCGGCACGCCGACGACGTCGCGGCGGCCGTCTCGCTCGCTGAGCGGTACGGCGTGCCGCTGGTGCCGCGCGGCGGCGGCACCAGCTTGGCCGGCCAGACGATCGGACCGGGACTCGTGCTCGACCTGTCCCGGCACATGCACCGTATCGTCGAGATCGATGCCGAGGCACGGACGGCGCGGGTCCAGCCCGGAGTCGTCCAGGACGAGCTGAACCGGGCGGCAGCGCCGTACGGCCTGATGTTCGGGCCGGACACCTCGACCAGCAACCGCGCCACCATCGGCGGGATGCTCGGCAACAACTCCGCCGGCAGCGGGTCCGTCCGCTATGGAATGACGATCGATCACGTCCGCGAGCTCGACGTCGTGCTCTCCGACGCGTCGCGGGCCTACTTCGCTGGGGTAGCCGAGGCCGAGCGGGCCCGGCGCGCGGGTCGCCAGACGCTCGAGGGTCGCCTTTACCGGGAGCTGCCCGAGTTGCTGGCGACCCACGCGCGGGCGATCGCGAACGACTTTCCGCCGCACTGGCGGCGGGCCTGCGGCTACCGGCTGGACCGGCTCGCCGACGACACGCCGTTCAACCTGGCGACGTTCGTGGTGGGGTCGGAGGGCACCCTCGTTGTCGCGACCGAGGCCCTGGTCGACCTCGTCCCCAAGCCGCGCAAGACGGTGATCGCGGTCGGTCACTTCGCCTCGATGCTCGCGGCCATCGCGGCGACCGAGGACGCCATGGCCTGCGACCCGGCGGCCGTCGAACTGATGGACCGCACCATCCTCGACCTGTCCCGGAGCAAGATCGAGTACGCCGACCTGGGCACGATCCTGGAGGGCGACCCCGACGCCCTGCTCTTCGTCTCGTTCAGCGGGGACGACGAGCGCGAGCTCATCGGCCAGCTCGACCGACTCACCGCGCTGTGGACGAAGCACGGCCACGGCTACTACACGCTGCGGGCCGAGACGCCGCAGCAACAGGCCGCCCTGCTCAAGGTTCGCAAGTCCAGC
>JAOPWF010000024.1 GCA_025965815.1 Mycobacterium sp. | reverse complement strand
GCGGTCGGGGGACCGGGTTGACCGCAACGAGATCGCCACGGATCTCGGGATGAGCCGCGTGCCGATTCAGGAAGCGGTCGTCCAGTTGGAGCATGACGGCATCCTGTCCACCCGCTATCACCGCGGTGCCTTCGTCGAGCGGTTCGACGAGGCGGTGATCCGCGAGCATCACGAGCTCTACGGGCTGCTCAACGGCATCGCGTCGGCCCGGGCGGCGGCCGACCCCACGCCCCGAATCGTGGACCGCCTCAACAGCCTGCTGCAGACCATGCGGGCCAACGTGGAGTCGCGGGCCTTTGAGGAGGCGGGGTGGGAGTACCGGCGCACCATCAACGACGAATACGCCGGTCCGCGGTTGCACGCCGCGATACGGGGGTCGCACAGTTTCATCCCCCGCGTCTTCTGGGTGACCTACCAGAACAACCACGACGACATGCTGCCGTTCTACGAAGCCGAGAACGCCGCCATCATCGGGCATGATCCAGCGGCGGCGCAGGCGGCGTGCGTCGACCGCGCGGAGCTGATGGCCCGGATCATGCTGGCCGAGCTCGTGCGACGACGTGTGCTGCCGCCGTCGCTCGAGGCTGCACAGCCGACGGTTGCGTTCTGACTGAGCTGAGGCCGCCGGCATCGGCACCGCGCCAGATGCGTTGCTACACATGACCCACTCGCGGGCCGTTGGTGCAAGGCCGTCGTGCTGGCCGTGACGACTCTGATGGTCTGCAGTCTGGGCTGGCCACACCGAGCGCCCCGAGCATCTGCATCAACTCCCAGGGCCAGTTCACCGGATTTGACAACGAGCTGCTGCGGGCCATCGCCGACAAGCTCGGGTTGAAGGTCAACTTCGTCGGCACCGACTTCTCCGGGCTGCTCGCCCAGGTCGCGGCCCGGCGCTTCGACGTCGGCTCGTCGTCGATCACTACCACCGACGCCCGCAGGCAGACAGTCGGATGCACCAACGGCTACGACTTCGGCTACTTCCCGGCGCACACTGAACCGGCTGTACGAACCGGATCGTGGAGACATCCTGCTGGACGGGCGTTCGGTGCTGCGCGACAACCCGGCCAGCTGACCCGGAACTGGTGAAGGGCATCCTGGCCCTGATCGCAGATCTCGCCGAAGAGGGCATGACGATGGTGGTCGTCACCCATGAGATGGGCTTCGCCCGGTCGACGGCCGACGCCGTTGTCTTCATGGACCACGGAAAAGTCATCGAACCGGGCCGACCAGACCAGGTCTTCGACGCCGCGGAGACCGACCGTCTGCGCCGGTTCCTGTCGCAGGTGCTGTGAGTTCCTGGTGGAGATCCTGTGAGGCATTAGCACGCGAGCCTCCGGTCCACCAGGGGAAAGACAGGTTAGACTAGCGAATTATGGTCGAGACCGATCAGCAGGCCACCGAGCTCGCCGGAGAGCTGCAGCGGGTGCTCTCCAAGCTGTTTTCCGTCCTGCGTCGCGGCGACTCGAATCGCGCCACGGCAGGCGACCTCACGTTGGCGCAACTGTCGATCCTGTTGACGCTGCTCGACCAGGGCCCGATCCGGATGTCCGAGCTCGCTGCGCACGAGCGCGTGCGTACCCCCACCACTACAGTGGCGATCCGCCGGCTGGAGAAGCTCGGCCTGGTGAAGCGTTCCCGCGATCCGTCTGATCTCCGTGCGGTGCTGGTCGAGGTCACCCCACGCGGCCTGATTCAGCACCGCGAGTCACTGGAGGCCCGGCGCGCCACCCTGGCCAACATGCTGAGCCAGCTCAGCGACGATGACCGGGAGACCCTGGCCAAGGCGCTGGCTCCGCTCAGTCACCTGGCCGAACAACAGGGCAGCTAGGTCTATCCCAGCCAGTCCAGCACCGCGGCGGCGGTCCACGATTGCTGCATGCTGCCCAGCGGCTCGCCGGTGAACGGCTCGTAGTACTCGGCGAACGTGCCGTCGCTGGCTTGGCGCAGACCTTCACGCCGCAGCATCAGGGACCGCTCGGCCCACCCACGGCGCGCGAACGCCCAGGAGAACAGCCAGGTCATCACCGGCCAGATCGGCCCCCGCCAGTATTCGCGCGAGCGGAAGTCCCGCGACACCGGCGAGGTGGACGGGATCAGCGCATATTTCAGATCCGGGTGCCCGCAGAACCGCGGGCCCTCCAGCAGGCGCAGCAGCGTGCGTTCCCGGTCGTGGGACAGGCCGCCGCACAGCAGCGGCGCGAACTGCGCTGCCGTCTCGGTCGCGATCCACTTGCCGGTGCGGACGTCGAAATCCCTCGCCGCACCGATGCGTTCGTCGGTCGAGTCGATGACGCCGGCCCGGAACCGTTCCGCCCAGCCGTACAGATCGCGGACGTCGGCGTGCGGACGTTTGTAGTCCTCGCCGATGGTGGCCAGCACGTCGCAAGCCACCGAGAAGATCGCCGAAACGAAGACGTCCTCGACCGCAAAGCTCATCACCTTAGGCAGTAGGTCGTCGTCGTAACGGGCCTCTTTCATCTCCTCGAGCAGCCACAGGTAACGGTCGTACTCGCCGTCGGACGGCCGCTGGCTGGCGTCGGTGATGATGTTGTTGTCCTCGCGCTGATACTCCGGCACATTTCCCGGTATCACGTTGGCGTAGGCCAGATCCCACCGCGGCGAGTTGTCCATGCCGGATTCCCAGCCGTGGTACAGGGTGATCCGTCCGTGCGAGTTCTGATCGCGGGCCTCCGCCAGCCACCGGTGCCAGCGCACCAGATCGTCCCAGCGGCGGTCGAGGAACGACTCCGCGACCGCGCGCGTCGACCGACCGCGGCTGCGGGCATGGTCGAGGATGCGCTGCACAGCGATCGCATGCACGGGTGGCTGGGTGATGCCCGAGGTGTGCCGGTTGCGTGGCGCGCTGGCCGACAGCGCCGAGCACGCCCACCTGGCCGGGCCGGGGAAGTAGCCGTCGACCCCGCTGGCGAAGACGATGTGCGGGATCATGCCGTTCGCCCACTGCGCCGAGAGCAGGGTGTCCAACTCAACGACCGCGCGTTCCACGCTCAACGGGGCGAGACCGACCGCCACGAACGCGGCGTCCCAGCTCCACATGTGCGGGTAGAGCAACGGTGCGGCGGTGGTCATCACGCCCAGGTCATTGCCGCGCAGCAGGTAGGCCGCGCGGGCCGCAAGCTGAGTCGGGGCGAAGCTGGGATCGGGTGCCACACGTCCATTTTGCGCGGGCGCGAGGCATCGCGCGACGCGACGCCTAAGGTGGCCTCCATGCCGTCCGCACTCATCACCGGTGCCGGCGGTGGACTCGGAGCCGCCATCGCGGCCGCCCTGGCCCCCACGCACGACCTGTTGCTGGCTGGTCGGCCGTCGGCCCGGATCGACGAAGTCGCCCAACGATTCGGCGGGACGACCTGGCCGATCGACCTGCGGGACACCGACGCGATACCGGCCACCGTCGAACCGCTGGTGGAACTCGACGTCCTCATCCACAACGCCGGCCTGGCCTTCCCGGGTCGGGTCGCCGAGTCGACGGTGGACGAGTGGCGCGACACCTTGGAGGTCAATGTCATCGGCCCGGTGGCCCTCACATTGGCGCTGTTGCCAGCGCTCCGGGCCGCCGAAGGCCACGTGGTGTTCATCAACTCCGGATCCGGCCGCACGGCCTCACCCGGTCTGGCGTCCTATTCGGCCAGCAAGTTCGCACTCAGGGCGTTCGCCGATTCGCTGCGCGCGGACGAACCCACGCTGCGCGTCACCTCGGTGCACCCGGGCCGCATCGCCACCGACATGCAACGCGATCTGATCGCCTACGAGGGCAGGCAGTACGACGCCGGCGACTTCCTCCGGCCCGAGACGGTCGCGGACATCGTCGCTCAAGCGGTGGCCACACCGCCCGACGGTCACCTGCACGAGGTCGTGATCCGGCCGCGCTAGACCACCAGGTTGACCAGCCGGCCCGCCACCACGATGACCTTCTTCGGTGTCGCACCGGCCAGGAACGCGACGACCTTCTCGTCGGCCAGCGCGGCCGCCTCCAGGGTGTCGGCGTCCGCATCGGCCGCCACGGTGATCTTCCCGCGAACCCTGCCGTTGACCTGAACCGGGAACTCGACGGTGTCCTCGACGAGATAGTCGGGGTTGGCCACCGGGAACGGCCCGTGCGCCAGTGAGGCGTCGTGACCGAGCCGCCGCCACAGCTCCTCCGCCAGGTGCGGCGCCAGCGGCGCGACCATCAGCACCAGCGGCTCGACCGCCGCGCGCGGCACCGATTCCTGGTGCCGCTTGGTCAGGTGGTTGGTGTACTCGATCAGCTTGGCCGCCGCGGTGTTGTTGCGCAGTGCCGCATAGTCTTCGGACACCCCCGCGATGATGCGGTGCAGCAGCCGCAACGTGCCCTCGTCGAGGTCGTCGTCGGACAGCCGGAGCTCACCCGTGGACTCGTCGACCACCAGCCGCCACACCCGTTGCAGGAAGCGGTGCGCGCCAACGACATCCTTGGTGGCCCACGGTCGCGACGCCTCCAGCGGACCCATGGACATCTCGTAGACCCGCAGCGTGTCGGCGCCGTACGCGTCGAAGATCTCGTCCGGCGACACCGAGTTCTTCAGGCTCTTGCCGATCTTGCCGAACTCCCGGTTGACCCCGATCTCGCCGCCGTCGGTCGGATAGTAGAACGCACCGTCACGCTCCACGACGTCGGCGGCCGGCAAATAGGAGCCGCGGTCGTCGGTGTAGGCGTAGGCCTGGATGTAGCCCTGGTTGACCAGCCGGCGGTAGGGCTCGCGGGACGTGACGTGGCCCAGGTCGTAGAGGACCTTGTGCCAGAACCGGGAGTACAGCAGATGCAGCACCGCGTGCTCGACACCGCCCACATACAGATCGACCCCGCCCGGATCGTTCGCGCCGTGCTCCGCGGGTCGCGGACCCATCCAGTACGCCTCATTCTCCTTGGCGCAGAATTGTTCTGAGTTGTGCGGGTCGGCGTAGCGCAGCTCGTACCAGGAACTGCCCGCCCACTGCGGCATCACGTTGGTGTCGCGGGTGTAGGGCTGCAGCCCGTCGCCGAGGTCCAGCTCGACGTTGACCCAGTCGGTGGCCTTGGCCAGCGGCGGGGACGGCTCACTGTCGGCGTCGTCGGGATCGAACAGCACCGGGGAGTAGTCCGGGACATCCGGCAGATCGACGGGCAGGGCGGCCTCGTCCAGCGGATGGGGGCGCCCGTCGGCGTCGTAGACGATGGGGAACGGCTCACCCCAGTACCGCTGCCGGGCGAACAACCAGTCGCGCAGCTTGTATTCGATGCGGGCCCGCCCGCGTCCGTCGGCCTCCAGCCTGCTCGTGATCGCCTCCTTGGCCGACGCCACGCTCAGCCCGTTGAGGTAATCCGAATTCACCACCTCGCCGTCACCGGTGTACGCCGACTCCGAGATGTCGCCGCCGCCGGCCTCATCCCCGGGTCCATCCGCTCGCCCCCGCACGCGGGAGGTGCCCCCAGCCCGCCGAATGACTTCGACGATGGGCAGGCCGAACTCGTGGGCGAACTCCCAGTCCCGCTGGTCGTGACCGGGCACCGCCATGATGGCGCCAGTGCTGTAGCCGGCCAGCACATAGTCGGCGATGAAGATGGGCACCGGCTGACCGTTGGCCGGGTTGACCGCGTAGCGGCCGAGGAAGACGCCGGTTTTGGTTTTGTTCTCCTGGCGTTCCAGGTCCGACTTCGCGGCGATGGTCGCGCGGTATTCGGCGACCGCTTCGGCGGGTGTGGCCGCGGAGAAGGTCCAGCGCGGGTCGACACCATCGGGCCATTGCCCGGTGACCAACTCGTCGACCAGCTCGTGCTCGGGGGCCAGCACCAGATAGGTGGCCCCGAACAGCGTGTCCGGCCGGGTGGTGAACACCTCGATGTCCGTACCGCCGGAAGCCGACCGCGCGGAGAACAACACAGCGGCACCGGTGGATCGGCCGATCCAATTGCGCTGCATGGTCTTGACCTTGTCCGGCCAGTCCAGTAGGTCGAGATCTTCGAGCAACCGGTCGGAGTAGGCGGTGATGCGCATCATCCACTGCCGCAACCGCTTACGGAACACCGGGACGTTGCCGCGGTCGCTGCGGCCGTCGGAGGTGACCTCTTCGTTGGCCAGCACGGTGCCCAGCCCGGGACACCAGTTCACCACCGAGTCGGCGCGGTAGACCAACCGATAGCCGTCGACGACGTCGGCGCGCTCACCGGCCGACAACGCCGACCAGTCCCGGCCGTCGGCCAGAGTCCTGGCGCCGGAGTCGAATTCGGCGACCAAGTCGGCGATCGGGCGGGCCTTGTTGACGGCCGTGTCGAACCAGGCGTTGTAGATCTGCAGGAAGATCCACTGGGTCCACTTCAGGAAGTCCACATCGGTGGTGGAGAAACTGCGCCGCGGATCGTGGCCCAGACCCAACCGGCCGAGCTGGCGGCGGAAGTTGACGATGTTGGCCTCGGTCCGCGTGCGCGGGTGGGTGCCGGTCTGCACGGCGTACTGCTCGGCGGGCAGGCCGAACGAGTCGAACCCCAATGCGTGCAGCACGTTGCGGCCGGTCATCCGGAAATAGCGCGCGTAGACGTCGGTGGCGATATAGCCGAGGGGATGGCCAACGTGCAGCCCCTCGCCGGACGGGTACGGGAACATGTCCTGGACGAACATCTTGTCGTCCGGCACCGCCGAGCCGTCCGAGGGCGCCAGCGAGCCGACGGGGTTGGGCACGTTGAACGTGCCCCGCTCCGCCCAGGTCTGCTGCCAGACACGTTCGATCTCGCCGGCGAGTTCCGCGGTGTAGCGGTACTGCGGCGTATCGGAGTCCGCGTCGGCAGCCGCCTCGCGATGCAGGCGCGGCTCCGCGGTCGGCGATTCGGTCACGTCAACAGGGTATAAGGGCCGGCGGAGCGATCCATCAGATCCCCGTGTCGCTTCGCTCTCCCCCGAAAGCGGGAGGTGCCCCCAGGCCACCGGCAGTCACAGTGCGCTGCGTCCCCACCGCGGCGGGCGGCCACGGCTTGGTCTCAGTTCCGTTGCGGAGTGGTCAGCGCCCCGCTTTGGGGCTGGCGTTACAGGAGTGACAGTTGTTACGGTCGGCGCCGGACGCCGGGTGTCATATGCGCTCGACCTTTGGAAGGACCGAACAGATGATCCGAAATGCCCGCACCTGGCGGGTGATGGTCGGCGGCCTGGCCGCCGGTGTCGCGGGGGTGGTTGGGCTTGCCGGGGCCAGCGCGTCGGCAGAGCCCGTGCTGCCGCAGCCGCCGCTGCCCGGGCCTGCGACCGTCACGCAGACGGTTACGGTGGCGCCCGCAGCCCGCCCGGTCGCACCGATGCAGCCTGCCGCATCGAGCCCGTCGGCGTCGTCGATCGCGTCGACCGGCACGCAGCCC
>JAOPWF010000800.1 GCA_025965815.1 Mycobacterium sp. | reverse complement strand
AGACCTGCCACCAGATCGCGTGCTGAACCCAATCCGGCTCGCTCATGGTGCAAATTTCGCGGCGTAGAGGGTTTCGATGTCGTCGCTCAGTGACGGCGCGGGACCGTCGACGGCGACGCCCGGTGCGATCGTGGTGATCGGCAACGGGGCGACGCGCGGAGGTGGGGCGTCCCACTCCGTGAGCCACTGGCTCAGCTGAGCCGACGAGGTCGCGTACACGATGCGCCCGAGTCCCACCCAGGCATGGCCGGCGGCGCACATCGGGCAGTGCTCGCCGGAGGTGTAGACCGTGGCTCGTGCGCGCTCGTCGGGGGACAGGTTGACAACCGCCCATCGCGCGATGGCGAACTCGGGATGCAGCGTGGCGTCACCGTCCTTGATCCGGTTGCGGTCCTCGAAGAGTGTCCGGCCGTTGGCGCTGACCAGGATCGAACCGAACGGTTCGTCGCCATCGTCGAGCGCCGTGCGTGCGAGCGGGACGCAGCGGCCCAGGCGCTCAACGTCCTCGTCGCTCAGAGCCACAGGTCAGGAGTTTACGCAGGCGGTGCCCCGCGATGGCCGGGGCGGCGAAATAGCCGAGCGGGGCTCCACTGCGGACGGTTCCGCCTGCGAGTCAGTGGATAGAAGGCCAAGCCGATCAACAGCGACGTGAAGTGCCCCAGCGGGGTGAAGGCCCGTGCGGTGAGCAGCGGGATGGTGAACACCAGCACGGCCGTCGCGAGGTAGACCCATCGCCAGGGCCGGGCGATGTGATAACTCAGCACCCCGACGATGCCGGCGACGAAGTAACTCACCCCGATGTCGCGGGCCTCGATCAGTCGCGGCGACGCGGCGGCCTCCTGGATCCGCCAGTACAGAAAGCCCTCGGCGATGTAGGTAGCGCAAATGTGGGCGACCAGCCCGACTAGCAGCCAGCGCCAGGGTCCGAGCCATCGCTCCGCCGGCGCGAGGAACAGACAGAACACCACGATGTAGGGCCAGAATCGGTAGCCGTCGATCCACAGCAGGCTGGAGAACAGCACTCGGACCGGGTCTGTCGCGAGATGGTGCAGATTGGTCGACCTGTGCAACAACAGGTCGCGCAGTTCAAGCCTGGTCATCGAGTGCTGGATGATCGTGGTGACCAGCAGCACCGTCAGCCACGAGAAGGTCAGTGCGGCGCTGCACAGGTACCGCCACACCGCCCGTGCGGCCGTGTGCGGGGGCACCGCGGTGGTTGCGCGATCCACAGCACTGACGATAAGCCCGTGCGCCGCCGCGATGAGTCCGGCCGTCCGCTCGGGTCGTACACATCGCGGACGATCGTTGAAGCGCTACCCCAAATGGAGGTCATGTCGTGTCCACCCGCAAGGGCATTGTCGAGATGTACATTGACGGCTTCCGCCGCGGTGATCTCACACAGATCCTGTCGTGTCTGACCGACGACGTGGTGTGGGCCCACGGCGACAAGACGCTGCAAGGCCGGGACGCCTTCGCCGCCGAAGCGGCCAACGACGGCGGACCGAATCCGACGTTGATCCTGGACCGGCTCGTCGAAGAAGATGACAGCGTGGTGGCGATGGGACACGGCGATGTAGTACTCGGCGGCGGGGATCCGGCCGATTTCGTCTTCTGCGAGGTGTTCAGCTTCGCCGGCGACGCGGTCAGGCGCCTCGATACCTTCCATGTCTGGCTGAATGGGACGCCCGCCTCGTGAGCGGTCTGACGTTCGAACGGCACTGCGCTGAGATCGTGGCGCAGACGGATGCGCTTCGCGCCTACATCACTCCCTGCGCCGACCTGACCCGTCCGGTGCCGACCTGCCCCGGATGGAATGTCTCCCAGCTGATCCGGCACGTCGACGGTGGTCACCGCTGGGCCGCCGAGCTCGTCGGAACGTCGGCGGCGGAGCCGACTTCCGACGTGCAGCTGCGGAACCTGTCGGGCTATCTCGATGAAGACCCGGCGTCGCTGGACTCGGCTCTTGCCGACGGTGCCGCGCAGTTGGCCGCCGTCCTGCGCACCGCAGGCCCCGACGCACGGATGTGGACCCCGGTTTCCGATGGCACCGCGGCGTTTTACGCCCGCCGCTTCACCCACGAAACCGCGGTGCACCGCGCGGACGCGGCGCTGGCCCTTGGTGCCGATTACGCCCTCGACGGCGATGTCGCCGTCGACGCAGTGGATGAATGGCTCGAACTCGGATCGCTGCCCATGCATTTCAACGTTCACCCGTGGATGCGCGAACTGCTGGGACCGGACCGGACCATTGGCCTGCGTGCGACGGACGTCGCCGACGGTCACTGGCTCGTTGACCTCCACGGCGATGCGATTGCCTGGCGCCGGGGTGCCGAGGCCGCGACGGCCGTGGTGTCCGGGCCGGTGACCGATCTGCTGCTTCTGATCTACCGCCGGCGAGCCGCGGTTGGCGACGGAATCGACATAGCGGGCGACGCGGGCCTGGTGCACTTCTGGCTGGAGCGGGTGGCCTTCGGCTGAGCGGTCATTCGTCGCAGCAGGGTGCGGCGGCCTCCAGCCGGCACGCGCACGAGGCGCGAATCGACACATCGGCGCGGGGCTGGATCAACGCCAGTTGCTGGCCGATGATGGCCGCCTCGGCGGTCCGGCCAAGGCGCTGCAGGCACTCGTGGTAGCCGTGCAGGCTCCAGACGTTGCCCGGGTGCTGACAGGCGCGGCTGAGCGTGGGATCCAGGCCGAGGTCCGCGGCGTACACCTCCGCCGCCTCCTCCACGTGGCCCTGCTCGAGCAGCAGCGCTCCGTACGCGTGCCGGGTCGGCTGCATCCAGCCCCACGGTTCGTCGTAGGGCAGGGCGTCGTCGAGTTCGACGGCACGGCGCAGGTGTGCGAATGCGTCGTCGAAATCGCCTTCCCGGTAAGCGATCTCGCCGTCGAGCAGCGCCCCGGCAACGGCGAGGATCTCGCGGCTGGTGTTGTTGAACAGATACCGCGTTTCCGGGATGCGGGAGTACGCCGCCGTGAACGCGTCACGTTCGGCACGCGCCTGTGGCAGTTGACCTTTCGCGGCGTGCGCGACACCGTGACCGTAGTGAATGGTCGCGGCGGTGGTGCGGTACAGGTCCAGGTCGTCCGGCAACGGCTGCGCGATCAGCTCGTCCCATCTGCCGAACCGAATCAGAACGTGAATCCGCAGCGGCACGAACGCTTCCAGCCAGTCGGCCATCGGCGGAGACTGAATCGACAACAGCTCATCGCTGAGCTGAACCTCGAGCTCTTCGGCGGCCTGTAGCGCGATCTTGGACTGGCCCTCGAGCATCGCCGAATACACCACGAAGTGTAGGTTGTGCGCCCGGTACAGCGAGTAGAAGTTCAGCGGTCCTTCGCGTTCGACAAATCGCCGGTCCGCCCGGACAGCGGACAGATTGGACACCACCGAACTTCGGTATTCGCCACACAGCACGTCGATGTGGGTGGGCATGTGCTCGAGATGGCCCGCGTCGGGCACCAGACCGCGCATCAGGTCGGCGGCCGGAAGTGCGTCCTGCGGGGTGGCCGACATCTCCATGGTGTGCAGGTAGAGATGCAGGACGAAGGGGTGCTCACGGCCGGCGGCAGTCGCCAGCGCGTCGTCGAGTATGCGCTTGGCCTCCAGAACCCGCGATCCGGGCGCCGGCTCGCCGGTTCGGATGTCCCACAGCGCCCATGCCGTCACATTGACCAGCGCGTCGGCCGCCAGCGCCTGGACGTCGATGTCGTCGGGATAGGCCTCTGCCAACTCCGCCATCGCATCGGCGTAGCCGGTGTGTCCGGCCGTCAGGGCATCGGCGTCGTCCGGGTCGTCGCTGGGAAAGCGGGCCCGCAACGCCTCGATCAGGCCGCGTTCGACGGCGGTGGCGCGGCCGTCCGCGGCAAGCTGGAGTTCCATCCGGGCGCGCGCCGACGATGCCGCGAGGTCGACCGGGTCGAACGCCTCCCATGCCTTGTTGTAGTTCGGACCGATCGCATACGCGATGCCCCAGCGCGCGATCGCCAGAGCCGGATCCAGCTCCAGAGCATGTTC
>JAOPWF010000799.1 GCA_025965815.1 Mycobacterium sp. | reverse complement strand
ATCTCGACGTGCCACGGCTCCCTGAACCACTCGATGACCGCCTCGGCGATCGTCGGGCCCACGCCCTCGGCGGCGGCGAGCTGCTCCTCGGTCGCCGCGCGGATGGCGTCCATCGACCCGAACTCCTGGGCCAGCGCCCGCGCCGCGGTCGGCCCGACGTGGCGGATCGACAGTGCCACCAGCACCCGCCACAGCGGCTGTGCCTTCGCCCGGTCCAGGTTGGCCAGCAGTCGTCTGCCGTTGGCCGACATTTCGCCGCCCTTGGTGGTGAACAGCTCGGTGCGCAGCAGGTCGTCCTCGGTGAGGCCGAACAGGTCACCCTCGTCGGTGATGACGCCGGCCTGCAGCAGCGCGATCGCGGCTTCGTAGCCCAGCCCCTCGATGTCGAACGCCCCCCGCCCGGCGACGTGGAACACCCGCTCCCGCAACTGCGCGGGGCAGGTCCGCGAATTGGGGCAACGGATGTCGGCGTCGCCCTCCTTGGCCGGCGCAAGCGTGGTGCCGCACTCGGGACACGTTGTCGGCATGACGAATTCGCGCTCGCTGCCGTCGCGCAGGTCGACGACGGGGCCGAGCACCTCGGGAATGACGTCGCCGGCCTTACGGATGACGATGGTGTCGCCGATCAGCACGCCCTTGCGCTTGACCTCCGAGGCGTTGTGCAACGTGGCCAGTCCCACCGTCGAGCCGGCGACCTTCACCGGCGTCATGTAGGCGAACGGGGTCACCCGCCCGGTGCGGCCGACGTTGACCCGGATGTCGAGCAGCTTGGTCGTCGCCTCCTCGGGCGGATATTTGTAGGCAATCGCCCAGCGCGGCGCCCGTGACGTCGCGCTCAGGCGCCGCTGCAACCCGACATCGTCGACCTTGACCACCACGCCGTCGATTTCGTGCTCCACGTCGTGGCGGTGCTCACCCCAGTACGCGATGCGTTCGGCGACGGCGTCGATGCCCTGCACCCGGGTGGTGTGGTCGGAGACCGGCAGACCCCACGCCTTCAGCGCGGTGTAGGCGTCATGCAGGCTTTTCGGTGTGAAGCCTTCGGCGTGGCCCAGGCCGTGGACGATCATCCGGAGTTTCCGCCGGGCGGTCACCGCAGGGTTCTTCTGCCGCAGCGAACCGGCGGCGCTGTTGCGCGGATTGGCGAACGGCGCCTTGCCGTCCTCCACCAGGCTGGCGTTCAGCGCCTCGAAATCGGCCAACCGGAAGAACACCTCACCGCGCACCTCGAGCACCTTGGGAATCGGAAACTCGTCGGACTCGGTGAGGCGTTCGGGGACGTCGTCGATCGTGCGGGCGTTGAGCGTCACGTCCTCGCCCGTGCGGCCGTCGCCGCGGGTCGCTGCCCGCACCAGCTTGCCGTCCCGGTACACCAGCGCCAGTGCGACACCGTCGATTTTCAGCTCGGTCAGGTAGTGGACGTCGTCACCGATCTCGCCGCGGATCCGTGCCGCCCAGGCGGAGAGCTCGTCGGGGCTGAACACGTTGTCCAGAGACAGCATGCGTTCCAGGTGTTCCGCGGAGGTGAAGTCGGTGGCGAACCCGGCGCCGCCGACCAACTGGGTCGGCGAATCGGGCGTGCGCAGTTCGGGATGTTGCTCCTCCAGCGCGGTCAGCTCGCCGAGCAGTTTGTCGAACTCTCCGTCGGAGACGATCGGCGCGTCCCTGACGTAGTAGCGGAACTGGTGGCCGCGGACCTCGTCGGCCAATTCGTGCCACCGCCGTCGCACATCGGCGTCCGGGGCGGCGTCCGCCTGCGCCGCGAGCGCCGATTCAGGATCCCGCGTTGCCTTCGAGCTCACCCTGGCAGGCTATCCGAGCCCACCGACGCCGGAGCGGGTCTGGCTACCCTGTGACCGTGCCGCATCCCATCATGTTTCGAGACGACGACCCGGGCCTGGCGGAGTTGCGGCGCATCGCGCTGGGATTCCCCGGGACGTTCGAGAAGGTCTCGCACGGTCGCCCGGTGTTCTGCGTGCCGAAGATGTTCGCGGTCTACGGCGGCAGCTCGAAACGATCCCCCGGTCGCTCCGCTCCTGCCCGCCGGACAAAACAGTCGCCCGGTGAGACGACGCCGTTCCCGCATTCGGTGCTGTTCAAGGTCGACGACAGCGACCGCAAGGCGCTCGAACAGGACAAACGGTTCTTCTACCCGGCCTACATGGGCCCGTACGGCTGGCTGGGGCTGGACTTCACCGCTGCCGCGGTGGACTGGGGCGAAGTGACCGAGCTCCTCGACGCGTCCTACCGGATGGTGGCCCCGAAGAAACTGATCAAGCAGCTCGACGAGCCGGAGGTGTCATGAGCTTCAGCAGTCCATATCCCGACGTCAACATCCCGACCGCCAATGTCTACGAGTACCTGTTCGGCGACATCGCGGACGCCGATCTGGACCGCGTCGCCCTCGTCGACGCCAAGTCGGGCACCGAGGTGACCTACCGCGAGATGATCGGCCGCATCGACGCGTTCGCAGGCGCGTTGGCCGACCGGGGCATCGGTGTGGGTGATGTGGTTGGCCTGTTGTCTCCCAACAGCTCCGACTTCGCGATCGCCTTTCACGCCATCTTGCGCGCTGGGGCGACGGCTACCACCATCAATGCCCTGTTCACGCCTAAGGACATCGCCAAGCAGCTGACCGATTCGAATGCCAAGATGTTGATCACGGTGACGCCGCTGCTCCCACAGGCGGAGGCTGCCGCGGGCCAGATCGCACTCTGCGACGCCGAACTGGTCGTGCTCGACGGCGAGGGCGAGGAAGCCGACGGCCGTCCCAACCTGGCCGATCTGCTCGGGTCGGGAGCATCGGCCCCGCAGGTGAGGTTCGACCCCGCGACACACCTCGCCGTACTGCCCTACAGCTCGGGTACGACCGGCAATCCCAAGGGCGTGATGCTCACACATCGCAACCTGGTGGCCAACGTCGCGCAGATCCGGCCGCTGCAGGACATGCGCCCCGACGACGTGATTCTCGCGGTGCTGCCGTTCTTCCACATCTACGGGATGACGGTGCTGCTCAACGCCGCCCTGCACGCGCGGGCCCGCCTGGTAATCATGCCCAGCTTCGACCTCACGGATTTCCTGGCCAATATCCAGGACTACAAGTGCACCTACGGCTTCATCGCCCCACCGGTGGCGGTCGCGCTGGCCAAACATCCGCTGGTGGATTCCTACGACCTGTCGTCGATGCACAGCATCATGTCGGGCGCTGCGCCGCTCGACGCCGATCTCGGCCATACGGTCGGCAAGCGGCTGGGCTGCCGGATGGTGCAGGGCTACGGGATGAGCGAGTTGAGCCCGGTCAGCCACACCACCCCGTACGACAGCGGTGAGCACACCGTCGGGAGGATCGCCCCGCTGAGTTCATGCGGATGGGCGGTGCCCAACTCGATCAGCAAGATCGTCGACCCCGAGACGGGCGAGGAGATCGATGTCCCGGCCGAGGGGCTCAGCGCCGCCGGTGAGCTGTGGTTCTCCGGCCCGAACGTGATGGCGGGCTACCTCGGCAACGAGGAAGCGACGCGGGAAACCATCGACTCCGAAGGCTTTCTGCACACCGGAGACATGGCCAAGGTGGACGCGAACGGCTGCGTGTACATCGTTGACCGGCTCAAGGAACTGATCAAGTACAAGGGCTACCAGGTGCCACCCGCCGAACTCGAGGCCCTGCTGTTGAGCCACCCCGCGATCGCCGACGCCGCGGTCATCGGTGTCACCGATGTCGAATCGGGCGAAGAGGTGCCGAAGGCGTTCGTGGTCAGGCAGCCGGCTGCAGAGGTGTCGGAGGCGGAGGTGATGGAGTTCGTCGCCGGGCAGGTCGCGCCGTACAAGAAGGTCCGCCGCGTGGAGTTCATCGAGGCGATCCCCAAGTCGGCGTCCGGCAAGATCCTCCGCAAGGACCTGCGAGGGACCTAGTCGCCGGTCTCCACGAGGGCCCGCAGGCGATCGATCCGGCGGTCCCACTGATCGGACAGCTCGCCGAGGTAGTCGCCCGCCTTGGCGAGCGGACCGGTCTGCACCGTCCAGATACGCTCGCGGCCCTGCCGTTGACTGCGCACCAGGCCCACCGCTTCCAGTGCCACCAGATGCTTGGTCACCGCCTGGCGCGTCACCGGGATCACCTCGGTCAGTCGCAGCGTGGAGGCCGGCCCGCCGGCGCACAGCCGGGAGAAGATACGCAGCCGGTTGGGGTCGCCGAGGGCGGCGAAAACGGGCGACAGCGGTGCCGGCTCGGTGACGTTGCCGCTCATACCTTTTCGCCGAGTGCGAGGTACTTGCGTACCAGGTCAACCTGGATCGCCCAGCCCTGGCTGTTGCCCTCGAACGCCGTCCTCCGACGCTCCGGTGAGATCGCGTCGAACCCGGATTCGACAATCCGCAAAAGGGTTCCGTCGGACTCCTCGGTCAACGTGAATTCGACGAGCGTCGCCGGTTCCTGCGGGGCACCGTTGGACCCCGCGGGGACTGGATGCCAGCGAAATGCGAGCCGCTTCTCCGGTTCCACCGCGACGATCTCCCAGGTGTCCACCTGACCGGTGTAGGGCTCCTGCTGCCGGGCCACGTCCTCGTCGATCTTCGTCGGGGTGATCACCCCGGTGACGGTCGCGCCCGCGATGAACGGCCCGTCAAACTCGGCCCCGAACCAGCGGCCGAACTCGTCGGAGTCGCTGATCGCCCGCCATACCCGGTCCAGTGGCGCCCGCAGCAGGACCTGCTTCTCAATCCGATCGGTGCTCATATGCAACCTCCTAGTTGCCTATCACTTTACCCACGACCGGCAGAGAAAGGCAACCAGTTGGTTACTCTTCGCCTAAATCGTCTCGGGTTCATCGGCGAGGGCGTCGGCCGTCTGTTGGACGAGTTCGGTCGCCGCGCGCGCCCACTGCGGGGTGGCCCCGGCAAGGCCACACGTGGGAGTGACGCCGATGCGCTCGCGCAGCACCGAGCGGGCGAAGCCGAGCCGGTCGGAGATGGCGGCCGCCGACGCGGCCACCTCACTCACCGACGGCCGCTGAGCCGGAGCGGTCGAGGGCGCAACGCCGAGCATGACGGTGCGCCCCGCTTCGACGAACTCGCCCATACCGTCCAGGTCACTGGCCACCAAGGTGGATACGTCGACCGATACCGCATCGATGATGCTGCGCTGCAACACATTCCACGGCAGATTTGCCGCGCAGCTGTGCACCACGACGGCGCCGCCAACTGCGCGGGCACAGTCGTCGAACAGCGCCGTCGCCAATTGCTCGTCGACGGGATGTACGGGGGTGAATGCGGTCACGCCGGTCAGCCGACCCGCCAGTGCGGCGGGCAGCGACGGTTCGTCGAACTGCACGACAACGGAGGCTTCCAACCGACGCGCCACCTCCGCACGGTGTAACGACACACCTTCGGCAAGCGACGCGGCGAGGTCGCGGACCGCGCCCGGATCGGTGATCGCGCGGTGGCCGTTGGGCAGCTCCAGGTGCGCCGCCAACGTGATCGGGCCGGGCGCCTGGACCTTCACGGTCCGTTGTCCGCCACGAAGTCCGGCCTTCTCCCAGGCCTCTTCGAGTGCGTCGATGTCCTCATCGAGCAGGCTGGCCGCCCGGCGGGCCACCGCCCCCGGCCGCGGCGCGATGCGGTAGCCACGGGGGACCGTGTCGATAGCGATGTCGACCAGCAGCGCTCCGGCCCGCCCGATCAGGTCCGCACCCAAACCGCGCGCCGGCAGCTCCACCAGGTGGGTGAGGTCGTGCAGTTCACCGACGACAACCTCGGCAGCTTCCCTCGGCGATACCCCAGGCCAGGAGCCGATGCCCGTCGCTGCGGCGAAAACACTCATCCGGCAACAGTATTCGAATCGTCGCTCCGCCCGCTCACGCGGGTCCCTTCTCCTGGGTGTGGCATCGCGATTACCCTTCGATGAGGAAGGGGGCACTGCCATGGCCGCACTCGCCAGGCCGCTGTTGGTCTGGTGTGCGCTGCTGATGCTGGCGACGGGGTGCACCCGCCAGGTCGAGGGAACGGCAACGCTTCCATACCAGACTGATTCGCCGACATCGACGGGGGTTGACGTCGACGAGATCATGGTCGAACAGCCCCGGATGCAAGCCATCACCGGGGCCGGCGTCGACCTGACGATCATCCCCACGATGGACGGCTCCGTCCCCGTGGACATCGACGCACTCGCCGACACCGCGCCCGAGACGTGCCGGTTCATCTTCGCCGAGACCCAGACGTTCGGTCCCGACATCGAGCAGTTCCCCAAGACGACGTACAAGAACCCGCCGGACCGTGGCCTGATTTCCGAAGGGGCGGCCGGCTACACGGACGCGGACACC
>JAOPWF010000503.1 GCA_025965815.1 Mycobacterium sp. | reverse complement strand
GGCCGCCTTGGTGACGAGTTTGCGGGCGTAGGCGGGCCCGGTGATGAAGGTCTTCATGTCGCGCATGCCATATCCGAGATGGTCGCTGTGGCGGGGGATTCCGCCGGCATAGGCTTCGCGTTCCAGGACGGTGACGTTGAGGGCGCGGTCGGTGGCCAATTCGGCGGCGGCGGTCAGTCCGGCGGGGCCGCCGCCGATGATGGCGACGTCGGTGGTGACAACGGTGGTCATCAGTGGCTCGCCTGCGGTGTTAACGCGCCTGCATTGGCAGGCGGTGTGCTGGTGTCGGTGCGACCGTGGGTGTCGAGAAGGTTCTGGACGTCGGCGCCGCAGTAGAAGCCTTGGCAGCGGCCGTTCATGACGCGGGTACGCCGTCGCAGACCGTCCAGGCCGCACGGCGGGATGACGGACTCGAACGCGTCGCGGATCTCACCGGCGGTCACGCGCTCGCAGAAGCAGACGATCTTGCCGTAGGCGGGATCGGCGGCGATCTTGTCGCTGTCCTGATACGGGCGGGTGAATGCTTCACCGATGTTGGGCATCCTCGGTGGTGGCGGAAGCCCGGGCCGCGGTGTCAGGTCCAGGTCGGTGTCGGCGAGTACTTCCATCAGGTGTTCGGCGATGGCCATGCCCGACGTCAGGCCGGTGGAACGGATCCCGCCGACCAGGACGTACTGCTGGGCGGTGTCGACGTCGATGAGGTAGTCGCCATGGTTGATCGCCGCGCGCAGGCCCGCGTAGGTCGCGGTGATCTCCTCGTCGAACAAGGTCGGCATCAGGGCGCGGCCTTTGCCGAGCAGGAATTCGAATCCGGCTTCGGAGGTTCCGGTAGCGGCACGGTCCTGGAGGTCTTCGGAGGTCGGTCCGACCATGACGTTGCCGTAGATGGTGGGGCTGACGAGCACGCCCTTGCCGCGCGAGGACGGGACGGCGAGCACGATGCACGGCACCATCGGGCGGGTCAGCTTGTCGAAGACGAACAGTTCACCGCGGCGCGGGGTGACGGTGAACCGGTCATAGCCGAACTTGGCGTCCAGATGGTCGGCGCCCAACCCGGCAGCGTTGATGATCCACCGGCCGCAGATGTCGCCGCCGGTGGTGACCAGCGTCGTGTAGTCGGTGGCCTCGGTGCGGGGCACGACGTCGGTAACGGCGGCGCCGCGGCGCAGCTCGACGCCGCGGGCGACGGCGTCGGTGGCCAGCGCCAGGTTGGCGGTCCAGGTGCAGATGATGGCTTCGCCGGGCACGGTGAGTCCGGCCAGCGCGCCGGCGCCGAGTTCGGGGACGCGGCGGTACACCTCGTCGGCGTCGACGATTTCGCAGGCCTGGTAGCCGTTGCGTTCAGCCTTGTCCTTCAGGTGGGGCAGGGCGCCGACTTCCTCGTCGGTCCAGGCGACGAGCAGCGCGCCGGTCCGCTCGACGGGAATGCCGGTCTGCTCGGCGTAGTCACCGAGGAGGTGATAGCCGCGGGCGACGAGCCGGGACTCCAGGGTGCCGGGGGTGGCGTCGAAACCGGTGTGCAGCAAGGCAGTATTGGCCTTGCTTGTACCGTCACCGACGTCGTCACGGGCCTCGACGAGAGTGACCATCAGCCCGGTGCCGGCGAGGTCGCGGGCGATCGCGGCCCCGACGATGCCCGCGCCGATGACGACGATGTCGCTGACGTGAGGTGTAGTGGGCGTGGTCATGGGTGTGGTTCCTTCGGTGTGAGTGCTGCGTTCGCGGCTTGTTTCCACCTATGCAGGTGCTCGGCAGCGCGGTCCGCGGTCCACAGCGGTTCGTAGGTGTGCTGGGGTCTCCAGGTACCGACGACCTCGCTGAGGCAAAGAGTGGGGTCGAGTGCCAGCCGGGCGCACGCCGCCGCGCCAAGCGGTGTGGCGTGCGCTGAGGGGTAGATCTCGACGGGGATACGGGCCAGATCGGCTTGGGCCTGCATGAGCACCGCGGATCGGGTCAGGCCACCGTCGACCCGCAACCGCGTCAGTGGTTGGCCGAGATCGTCGGCCACGAGTCCGGCCAATGCGGCAACTTGGGCGGCGATGCCCTCCAACAGTGCCCGGACCAAGTGTCCGCGCCCGCTGCTCAGGGTCATGCCGGTAAACGATGCGGTGGCTTGGGCGTCCCACCATGGGGCAGCGAGTCCGGCGAGCGCCGGCACACACAGCACGCCGCCACTGGAGTCGCCGGCCGAGGCCGCGACCGCGTCGAGTTGATTGGCGGCCGGCACCAACCCGAGGTCGATGGCCCATCGCACAGCGGATGCGGCGGTGTAGACCTGTCCGTCGACGCAGTATGAGGTGCGGTCGCGCAGTCGCCACGCCACCGATGTGGTCAGTCCGGCCCGGGAGCGGCCGGGGCGTTCGCCGAGTTGAGCGAGCAGGAATGCGCCGGTGCCGAAGGTACATTTCGCCGAGCCCGGTTCCAGGCAGCTCTCGGCGAGCAGCGCCGCCTGCTGGTCCACGATCAGCCCGGCGACCGGGATCGCGGGCGGCCCAAAGACGTCCGTATCGCCGGCGATTTGGTCGCAAGAGACCAGGGTGGGTAGCTCCTCGCCGGCCAGGCCGAACAGCTCGACCAGTTCCTGGTTCCAGGTGGCGGTGTCCAGGTCGAGTAGCAGGGAGCGGCTGGCCGTTGAGGTATCGGTGACGAACGCCCCGCACAACCGGTGGATCAGCCAGGTGTCAGTGGTGGTGACCACCCCGTCGCGGGTCAGGTTATCCCGGATCCACGCCATCTTCGGTGCGGAGAAATACGGGTCGAGGACCAGGCCTGTCTGCGCGGCGACAGCATCCGCGGAGTCGGCGAGGGCCGCGCAGATGGACTCTGCGCGGCGGTCCTGCCAGACGATCGCCGGGGTGAGCGGCCGACCGGTGCGCCGGTCCCACGCCAGAACCGTTTCGCCCTGGTTGGCCAGGGCGACCGCGGACACGGTCACCCCGGCTTCGTTCAGTGCCCGCCGCCCTGCGTCGACCATGGACGTGTAGAGGGCCTCCGGGTCCTGCTCGACACCGCCGCCGGCCAAGTAGTCAGGGCGCAGCGCGATCTCGGCGATGGAGATGACCTGCCCGGCCTCGTCGACGACGATGGCCTTGGTGCCCGAGGTGCCTTGGTCGATGGCCAGCACGCAGGTCATGGCTTGTCGGCTTCGGCCACGCTGTCCAGCGTGGCATCGATCGAGTGCATGTCGGGCATCGCGAGTCCGTGGCGTCCTCGCCGGACGAGCAGCGCTCCGAGATAGATCGCGCCAAGGACAACCATCACCAGAACATAGAACCAGGCGTTCTTGAATGCGGAGTCGCGGAACAGCGCGAGTTCGAAGACGAGCCACACCACCGCGACGATCAGGATCGGTTTCTCCCAACCGCCGAGGTCGAACTTGCCGTTGACCGGCAGCTGCTTGCGTTTGAGGAGGTACAGCACCACGGTCGCGGCGTAGATCACCGCGGGCAGCAACGTCGCGGCACCGAACAGGGTGAACAGCGCGTTCTGTGACTGCGAGAACGCCGCAAGGATCACTTCCGCGAGCACGAAGAACATGACGGTGGCCTTGAGAGGGGTGTGGAAGCGTTCGGAGATCTGATTCCACTGTTGCCAGCCGGGGAAACGTTCGTCGCGGGACATCGCCCACGTCAGCCGGACTCCGGTCATCATGATGACCAGTCCGCAGGCGAAGATCGCGACAACCACCATCACCAGCAGCAAGGTGGACACCACCGAGCCCAGGGTGTTCTTGATGACGTCGGCGATAGGCGTTCCCGACTCTGCGAGGGCGACCGGGTCGCCGGCAGCCAGCGTGACCGCGATGAGGAACACGAATCCCAATGCGCCCGAGGCGAGGACGGCCTCAACCATCGAGCGCGGGACGACGCGCTCGGGGTCGGTGGTTTCCTCGGCGAGGTTGGCCGCGGACTCGAATCCGACGATAGTGAACGCGCCCAGCAGGAAGCCCAGCATCCAGGGCCCCGCCGACGTCAAGTCACCGAAGCTCCAAAACCCCTCCGCGGCAACAGCTCCCTTGCTCCACAGATTGCCGACGTTCATGTCGCCGCGGATGAAACCGACAACCAGCAGCAGCAGGGTCAGTGCGATCATCCCGATCAGCTCGGCCGACACCGCGCCGTTGTTGACCCGCTCAGTCCACCCGGTCGACAGTCCCACCAGCAGCGCTTGCGCGACCAGCACCAGAGCGGTCACCAACCAGGTCACGGTGGTGGTGCCCTCATAGTTGAGCAGCACCGGCGCCACCGTGGAAGCGATCGTGTAATCGACCGCCACCACCACGATGGCCAGGAAGGTGAAGGAAATCCAGCCGATGATCCAGCCCAGGATCGGAGTGGCCAGCCGCGACATCCACTGGTACGCATACCCGGTCACCGGGATCCGCGACGCGAGCGTGCCCAGCACGAACGCCACGGCCAGCTGCCCGACCACCGCGATCGGCCACGTCCAGATTCCCACCGGGCCCGAGGAATTCAGTACTGCGCCGTAGGTGGTGAAGATGCCCGTCGCGATGGACACGAAGGCGAACGCCACCGCGAACGAGGCGAAGCGCCCCGTTCGGCGTTCCATGGACTGCGCGTAGCCGAACTGCGCGAGGTCGGCGGCGTCACCCCCAGCGGGGGTCCCGGAGTTTGGGGTGGACATCAGGTAGTTCCTCCTAGTGGTATAGACCATGTGGCTGAACCATAGTATGGAGGTGACCCACATCACCGTCAACCCCGAAACGCACTGTTTACAAACCACCTGGTCTAGACCACCTGGGCCAGAACGAGGGAGGCAGGGGTTAAGCTGCCGACATGGCTGCTCCGACCCGTAGGAAAACCCGCTCCGTCACCCCCCGCTACATGGCGATCGCCGGCATCCTGCGCGACAAAATCACCCATGAGCAGCTCGGACCCCACACACTGCTGCCCTCGGAACGCGAACTCGCCGAACAGCACGGCGTCAGCCGGATGACCGCCCGCCAAGCCCTGTCCCTGCTGGAAAGTGAAGGCATGGTCTACCGCAAACCCCCCCGAGGCACCTTCGTCGCCGAGCCCCGGGTCCGGTTTCACATCGGCAGCTTCTCCGAAGAGGTGTCCCGACTTGGAATGCACCCCGACGCCAAGCTGCTCTGGGCCGAAGACCAGCAACCCACCGCCACCGTGCGCCGCGCCCTCGACCTGGACACAGACGCGACCGTCCACGTGTTCCACAGGCTACGCACCGTCGACGGAATACCGTTCGCCCTGGAAACGACCTACCTGCCCGCCGCCCTCACGCCCGGCATCCTCGACGTCCCCGAGGACGGATCGCTGTGGTCGCTCCTGCGCGACCGGTACGGCATCAACCTCAGCCGCTCCACTGCAGTGTTGGAGTCCATCGTGCTCGACGACAACTCCAGCACCCAGTTCGGCGTCCGGCCCGGCTCCGCCGGCACCCTGCTCACCCGCCGCACCATCGACACCGCCGGCCGACCCGTGGAGTACGCACGAGACGTCTATCGCGCCGACAGGACATCCTTCGAAGTCACCGAAACCCTCACGTACACCTGAGCCATCGCACTCAACACTGCGTGCTGGACGGACAGTGTCGAGAGGTGGCGACGGCGGCCTCGACCTTTTCTAGCGATGCAAGGCGAGGCAAGTAAATTGAGTGCCGTCGATAGTTAGTGTTAGTCCTTCCAGGCCCATCGGGTGGGCCACAGGACTCTAAAATCTGCCGGACTCATTCACGGGGAACACGCCAACGGCGCTATCCCAGCCGCAGGTCACGCATAGTCCAGCGTCGGTGGTAGCAGCACAGTGCATCTGGCATCACCGACCGTGGATAGTCTCTTTTATCCATGAAGAACTCCTGCATATTGCATCAGATGAATCAACGTTTTCATCTTCGGTGCGGCTGACAGGTCGCGCGTTCTGTGTGAGATCTGTGATGAGTTGCGGTGTTGTGGTCATCATGGCAGTACGACTCAACGAATAGAAATAGTGCGCATTGTCGATGGCGGCCTGCTGAACCTCGGGCGGCTCATTGTGCTTGTCGATGATGTACCGCTGGTAGTAGATCGGAGCGAAATCCTTTGCCGCTGGCAGGATCTGCTCGGCGGTGCAGGTCGTGATAATCATCCGGTGCGGGATCGGATAATCATCGGTGGCATCGGCCGCGGCTGAAGCGGCGAAGGCCGCGCCGGAGATGGCGAGGGCGATGATTGCCACGCCGCCGCGCCGAACAGTCCTCAGACGATGCTGGCGCTTACCGTTCATCGTAATGATCCTTCTGTGTTTGAGACCCGAGGCAGGGGCGCCGTAACGGGGTCACCGGAGGGAAGTCGGTGCCTGGCGGGACGCGAACGGACCCTTTGGGGCCACCAGAACCACCGTCCGAGAAGTGCCGCGATGGACGGCGTCATGAACGACCGCACCACCAATGTGTCGAACAACAGACCCAGACCGATGGTGGTGCCGACCTGACCGACCACGCGCAGATCGCTGACCACCATCGACATCATGGTGAACGCGAACACAAGGCCGGCCGACGTCACGACGGCCCCCGTGCCGGCCATCGACCGGATGATGCCGGTCTTCAGTCCGGCGTGGATTTCCTCCTTGAAGCGGGAAACCAGCAGCAGGTTGTAGTC
>JAOPWF010000502.1 GCA_025965815.1 Mycobacterium sp. | reverse complement strand
TATGCCTTTCAGGCCTGGCCCGCCGAACTCGAGGTTGAGGTTGGCGGCGTCACCGTATTCGTTGGCGATGTGCAGGAAGATGTCCTTTCCGCTGACCTCCGCGGGTTTGACCCCGCCGAGTTCGTAGCGGATCGTGGGCGCCACCTGAAACCATGTGGTACCGGTGCACATAATGGAGTACACCTCCGCTGGCCCCAGCCCGCGCGCGGCGGTGTTGTACGCGCCCGCCGCGCAGGTGTGAGAATCCGTGCAGGCCAGCACTTCCCCGGGCCGTGCCAACCCGTTCTCGGCGATCACCTGGTGGCAGATGCCGTGGCGGCCGACGTCGTAGAAATTCCTGATGCCGAAGTCGGCGGCGAATTTGCGTGCCCGGGGTCCGCCGGCAGCGTCTTTGAGTGTCGGCGCGGGCACCGCGTGATCCATCACGATCGCCAGCTTGTCGGGGTCGTGGATGCGGTTGGGCTCCAGCCACATCGTCGCGAACTGCAGGTCGATCAGCACGGTCATGTCGACGTCGACAACGACGGTGTCACCGACGGCCACCGTGCTACGACCCGCCTTTCGGGCCAGGATTTTTTCTATGATCGTCAGGCCCATGACGGTGTCTCCTTGTCGGCGTATCGCTGATCGATTGCGGCCCACTCGGCCAGGCCGACCAGATTGAAGAAATCGGCGGGTCCACGTGGCAGGAGGTCGGCGGGATCGCGGCCAGTGAGTTCGCACATCGCGCTCAGCATGCCGAAAGTGGCCTGCGCCAACGCATTGCCGGGATGGATCGCGACGGCGTAGCCCAACTCCTGCAACCGGGCTGCGGACTCCAGCGGGGTGAGTCCGCCCAGAACCAGGTTGATCAGCGACGGAGCGTCCACTTCGCGGGCGATCCGTTCGATCTCGTCGACGCCTTGTGGGGCTTCGACGAAGATGATGTCGGCGCCTGCCTGCGCGTACCGGTTCGCCCGGGCGATCGCCTCGTCCAGCCCGAGCGGGCCGCGGGCGTCGGTGCGGGCAATCACCAATAGGTTGGTGTCGGTGCGCGAGTCCAGCGCTGCGCCGATCGTCTGCTCAAATGAGCTGGCGTCGATGATCTCTTTGCCGGCCAGGTGCCCGCAGCGTTTCGGGAATGCCTGGTCCTCAAGCTGAATGGCAGCGACACCCGCGGCGTCGTACAGCTTCACAGTGCGCACCACATTGAGGGGTGTGCCGTAACCCGTGTCGGCGTCGGCGATCAGCGGGATGTCACCCAGAACACCGGCGATCATCCGTACGCGATCGGCCATCTCGGTTTGGGTGACGAGCCCGATGTCGGGCAGCCCGAATCCGGAGGCCGCCACCCCCGCGCCGGTCAGGTACGCGGCGGCTTGACCGGTCCGCCGGGCAAGGTGCGCCGAAATCCCGTCGAACACGCCGGCCGCGACCACCAGTTCACGCCGGTCAAGGAAATCGCGCAGCGCTCGACGGGCGGCCGTGGTCGTCATGATCGGCTCGCTGTATCGAGTGCGCCGGACACAGGTGCTGCGAGCAGATCGACGAATTCGGCTACGTCGCTGAGGTCATCGAGTGCCAGCACCACCCGCTCGATCGCCCGCGCACGACCGGAGCCGGTCACCCGGTCGGCAAGCGCGTGAAACTTCGCGACAATCTCGTCGTTGGTGACCGGATCCGATGGGGCACCGTGCGGCTGCTCGATACTCGTGCCGTGCACCGTCCCGTCATCGGTCGTGACGGTCAGGTCGGTGCGGAATCGCTGCGCGACAGGCGCGTCCGCGAGCGACTCGTCGAGATCGACCTCGGTCTTGTCGAGCAGTTCCCAAATGTCATCGCCATCAAGGCGGGCCGGCGTGAATTGTTCCGGTAGCACGTTGCCGTCGACAAGTGCTGCGGCGGTGACGTAACCGATGTTCATCTGCGCCCCGATCGCCGTGAGCGGTCGGTCGGGTTTCCACCAGCCGTGCTTGTACACGGTCTCGCCGACACCGATGCGGATGTCCCGGATGCGTGTCGGGTCAAGCGATTTGCGAAGTTCCCGCGCGGCCTCGATGCTCCCGTGCAGGCCGCCCATCGCCGCGTAGGACTTCACCATGATCATCGAGGTTTCCCACCGGTGGCCCAGGCCGTCGGTCAGAGCCGACGCCACCGGATGGTGGCCTTCGCCGAACACACTGAGGAAGCCTCCGTAGTCACGCTCGAAGACCCGCTTGATCCCGGTATAGCCATGCGCGGCCAGCGCCGCGGCGTACAAGCCATTGCGCGAAGCGAAGCCGTGATGCATGCGCTTGCTCATCGCTTCGTACTGCGCGGCCATCAGGCCGGCCGACTGGGTGGCCGCCAGCCCCAGCGCGTCTTCGAGTTGCGCTGACTGCAGGCCGCGTAGCTTGCCCGACGCCATCGCCGCGGAGTGCGTGCCGAACACTGCGCCCGAATGCCAGCCGCGGTCGAGCATTTGGGCACCATGCAGCGTGTACCCGACGCGCGGGCCGACCTCGAAGCCAACGACCGCGGCCAGCAGAAACTCGGCACCGGAGGTGGCCGGCGTGGCCGTCGACACCAGCGCTGGAATGACTAAAGAGCAACTGTGCACTGGCGCCAGGGGATGGAAGTCGTCTAGCTCGAATCCCTGGATATAGGTGCTATTCAGGACGGCCGCTGCGGGAGCGCTGGCGGTGCGTCCCGTCCCGATCACCACCGTGTCCCCGGTTCCGTCGACGTCGAGGACGGCCTCGGTGGCCACCCGCGACCACGGCAGCTGCGCACCGATCAGCGCGCAGCCCACGCCGTCGAGGATGAGGTGTTTGGCTCGCTCGACGATCGCGGGTGGAATCTCGTCCAACTCAACGTCGTGAACCCACGTGGCCAGGGCGCCCGTGGGCCCCTCAGGGTCGGTCGGCGATGCCGTCTGGCCACCGGCGGTTATACTCATGTTGTTATAATAACAATACATCTGGTGCCGATTGCCAGGGTCATCAAATCGAAGGAAACGGCGTGCTCAACCGGTGTGGTGCCGGCTCGCGGCCATAGGCTGGGTTCGCCATGATTCAGAACGCCTTACCTGTGATGCCGGGTACTGGGGTGCCGCTGCACCGGCAACTCTTTCTCGTGCTGCGCGACGAGATCGCCCGCGGAGCCATCTCGGTCGGGGATCCGCTACCCACCGAGCAGACGCTC
>JAOPWF010000775.1 GCA_025965815.1 Mycobacterium sp. | reverse complement strand
TGCCGCCGTTGAGCTGACGACGACCGTCGCCGCAGTCGGGCTGGCAATCGGCGACGGTTGACGTCACCTGCCCGTCGGTTCACCGCCGGTTGCCGGTCGGATGCCCTCAAGCGTGTCCTGCACAGTGCGCCAATCTTCCTCGAAGCGAGCCCGTGCGGCCGCAGCGCGCTCCTGCTGCCATCTCGCGGCCTCGTCCAACCGATCGGCAAGATCCGTGCTTCCCGCTGCCCCGGCTGTCGCAAGGTCGGAGAGCGTCCGCTCGGCCCCGTCGCGAAGTTCCTCCGGGAGCACCTGGGCGAGCCGTGTGGTCGGGTTGTGATGGATGCCGGCGCTCTTGTCGAACAACTCGGGGTGCAGGTACTGGCCGCGCTCGGAGGACGGCTTCGCTTCCTCCACCTCAATCCTGTTGGCTTCGGCCCAGGCGTCACGACGGACGCCGGTCACTTGCCAGCAGACCTTCACCCGTGGGACGTCGGTCCGGATGGCGAATTCATTGCCCTTGACCTCTTCGGAAACCATTGCGCGAGCGAAGTCACCGATCACCGTGAGCTGGTAACGGAAATCCCGATTCAGCGCCTCGAAGTACGACGGCAGTTCCACCTGCGCGGCCCCGTCCTCGTCTGTGGTGACCGTGCCGCTGTAGACGTTGAGCATGTCCGGGGATTCAACGAACGAATGGGAGAGGTAGCGGTTCTCTGGATCGTTCGGGTGGTCCACGGTGAACCCGCCGCCGCCCTTGGTCAACGCTCCGGTGACCCGGACCCTGCCCACGAACAGCCCCGCAAGGCCGTTCGCGCTCTGGCCGCGCACGGCGGCCACGTCGGCGTTGTCTCGACGAGAACTGAACGTGAAACCCTCGACGCCGCTGCCGAGCACGCTCACACCAAGCACGCCACCGCCGGACTTCGCGGAGAAATGCAGGGCCGAAAGCCCGTAGCCTTCCCCGAACGTGAGAGCTTCGGTTGCGTTAGTCGATCCAGTCACGCCGCGAACGCCCACGGCCACATCACTGGTGCCCAGCACCGCGGGTCCCGCTCCGCCTCCGCGCCCGTCACCAAAGGTTTGGCCGAAGACGCCGGTGCCGCTGCCACTAGTGCCGCGAACGCCGGTGCCGCGAACGCTGCTGCCCACCGCACCGGTGGCACTTCCGACGAAGCCGGTGACGCCGTTACCGCCTGCTGTGCTGGAGCCGAAGACACCGTGCGAGCCATCGTCGGGGCTGAAGGTCACTCCGAGCAGACCCGACGAACCGCTGCTCCGGGCCAACATGCCTGGCGCCCCTTGGCTTTCGCCCACGACGCCGTTATCTGTCACGCTGCGGCCCACCACACCGGGGCCGTCGGCGCCGTGCCCCTCCACACCGGCCGGTGGGTCTATGGGAATTCCGGAGCCAGGCGGCAGCGCCCCGCTCGTGCCGAACACTCCGCCACCGGTGCTGGAATCACCCCACACCCCAACCGGGACAGGATTTCCATTGACATCTTCTGGCTGCTGCCCGCTGGTGGCCGGGTCGAATCCCGTTACTGTTGCCACGATGCGCCTCCCTTCGTTTGACCTGCATAGGACCAACAAATCGTCGACCCGTTGCAGCGCCGGCCGCAGGGGAATCGCGGAAGCCATTGGGGAATCAGGGCTGCGGGGAAAGTCAGCTGAGCCGGGCCATCCAGCCGTGGGTGTCGGCGAACGTGCCGCGCTGGATACCGGTCAGCGTGTCGCGCAGCGCCATGGTGACCTCGCCGGGTTCCCCGTCGGCGATGGTGAACTGGCCCTCGGCGTGCTTGACGTGGGACACCGGCGTGATGACGGCGGCCGTGCCGCACGCGAACACCTCGGTGATCTCCCCCGCCGCGGTCTTCTTCTGCCATTCGTCCACGTCGATCTTGCGCTCCTCGACACCGTAACCGGCGTCAGAAGCCAACTGCAGCAACGAGTCCCGCGTGATGCCCGGCAACAGCGAGCCGGACAGCTCGGGGGTGACGAGCCGCGCGGAGCCGCCGCTGCCGAATACGAAGAACAGGTTCATCCCGCCCATCTCTTCGACATAGCGACGTTCGATCGCGTCCAGCCAGACCACCTGGTCACAGTCGTTGCGGGCGGCCTCGGGCTGCGCCAGCAGTGACGCGGCGTAGTTGCCGCCGAACTTGGCCGCACCGGTACCGCCCGGTGCGGCGCGGACGTACTCGGTCGACAGCCACACGCTGACCGGTTTGATACCGCGCGGGAAATATGCACCGACGGGCGAGGCGATCACCACGTAGCGGTATTCGTTGGCGGGGCGCACGCCGAGACCCGGCTCAGTGGCGAAGATGAACGGCCGCAGGTACAGCGACTCCTCGCCGCCGAACTGCGGTACCCACGCGCCGTCGACCGCGATGAGCTGCCGCAGCGACTCGACGAAGACGTCGGCGGGCAGTTCGGGGATCGCCAGCCGGCGCGCCGAGGACTGCAACCGGGCGGCGTTGGCCTCGGGACGGAACGACACCACCGAACCGTCCGCCCAGCGGTAGGCCTTCAGCCCCTCGAACACCTCCTGCGCGTAGTGCAGGACGATCGCCGACGGATCGAGTGTGATCGGGCCGTATGGGATCACCTCGGCGTCGTGCCAGCCTTCGCCATCGGTGTAGGTGATCGACACCATGTGATCGGTGTGATGCTGACCGAACGGCGGATTGGTCATGAGTACGGTCCGCTGCTCGTCGGTCGCCGGATGCTCATTTCGCGCAACGGTGAACTCGAGGGAACCGCCAGTCATGTCCAGAATTGTATATCTGCGCGCTACCGAGTTTTTGCCTCCACGAATGGTGGCTTGACCACCTCACACTCCACCGCGCGACCGCGGACGTCGACCGAAACCGTTTGACCGTCGGCGATGCCGGCATCGGCGTCGATCAGCGCCAACGCGATGCCGACCTTCAGTGTCGGCGAGAACGTCCCCGACGTCGTCACACCGACCGGGGTCGATCCGTCGAGCACCGTCAGTTCGGGGCGCAGCACACCGCGGCCGACGGCGCGCAGACCGCGCAGCAGCCGGCGCGGACCCGCCTCCTTCTCGGCCAGCAGCGCGTCCCGGCCCCAGAACGCGTCCTTCTTCCAGCCGACCGCCCAGCCGCAGCGTGCCTGCAGCGGCGAGATGTCGCGCGACAATTCGTGGCCGTGCAGCGGATAGCCCATCTCGGTGCGCAGGGTGTCCCGGGCGGCCAGCCCACACGGCCGCACCTCCTGGGCCATCAGCGCGGACCAGACCGCGGCGGCGCCGGCGACCGGCAGGACCAGTTCGTAGCCGTGCTCGCCGGTGTACCCGGTGCGGCACACGATCA
>JAOPWF010000702.1 GCA_025965815.1 Mycobacterium sp. | reverse complement strand
TCAATGTCATCGCGATGTCATAAATGACACGAAAGTGAGAATCGGGGCCAACACCTCGCGGACGGCCTGGCGGCGGGGCGCCGGGGCCTCGGCGTGGGTTCCGTCAACACGGTCTCGATAGACGACGTCTAGGACTCCCGGAAGTTCGTCTCATAAGTGTGTATGCGACCTGGCCGGATCAGCCGATGTACCGGGTAGGCGTGTGCCTGTTGTGAGATTCTGCGGGGGTGTCCGCTGATCCGGCGGCTGCTCCTTCGGGAGTGGTGACGTTTTTGTTCACCGATGTGGAGGGTTCGACACGTCGGTGGGAAGCCGACGCCGATGCGATGCGGACAGCGCTGGCCGCCCACGACGAGGTGTCACGATCGGCGATCGAGGCGCATGGCGGCTTCATGTTCAAGCACACGGGTGACGGTGTGTGCGCTGCATTCTCGTCGCCGCGCTCTGCAGTCGATGCCGCGGTGGCCGCGCAGCGGGCACTTGAGTTGCCGGTGCGGATGGGCATCGCGACCGGCGAGGCCGAGCTGCGGGAGGGCGATTATTTCGGTGCGGTGCTCAACCGTGCGGCGCGGTTGATGGCCGCCGGGCACGGGGGTCAAATTCTGCTGGCCGAGTCAACGGCGAGTCTGGTCAGCGGAGCAGACCTCGTCGATTTGGGGCCGCGGCGGCTGCGGGATGTGCCAATGCCGGTGGGACTTTTTCAGGTCCGTGCGGCGGGACTACGCACAGACTTTCCGCCGCTACGTGCGCTGGATAACACTCCGGGGAACCTGCGGCCTGCGGCCACGAGTTTGATTGGGCGCGCGTCTGAGGTCGCCGAGATCGAAGCGGCGCTCAAGGCGCATCGTTTGGTGACGCTCACAGGCGTAGGTGGAGTCGGTAAGACCCGCCTCGCGTTACAAGTCGCGTCGCGGCTGGCCGACGAGTTCCCCGACGGGGTCTGGGTTTTCGAACTTGCCGCAGTCGCCGACCCAGCAGCGGTGCCCGACGCGGTGGCCGCTGTATTGGGCATCACCCAGCAGCCGGGTAAGACCGTGAGCGAGTCGGTGGCCGCTGCGTTGGAGGGCCGGGTCCGGCTGTTGGTGATCGACAATTGCGAGCACATTCTGGACGCTGCCGCCGACCTGATGGAGGCCGTCCTCGCGCGTTCGGCGACCGTGCGGGTCTTGGCCACCAGTCGCGAAGGACTCGGGATCGCCGACGAACAGTTATGGCGTGTGTCGCCGCTCGACGTTAATTCCGGAAACGAGTCCGCCGCCGTGAGCCTTTTCGTTGAGCGTGCCCAGAGCGTCGAGTCGGACTTCTCGCTAGCCCAGCCCGGCGAGATGGACGCTGCAGTGGAAATCTGCCGCAGATTGGATGGGATTCCATTGGCCATCGAGTTGGCCGCGTCGCGGATGGCGTCGATGAGGGCGAGCGAGGTGCGTGATCGTCTTGATCATCGGTTCCGGCTGCTGGTCGGGTCGAGGCGCGGCCTGGAACGCCACCACACGCTGCGCCACGCGGTGGCGTGGTCGTACGATCTGCTCGCCGATGCGGAGAAGGCGCTGCTGGATCGGGGTTCGGTGTTCGCCGGGGGATTCGACCTCGAAAGTGCCTGCGCGGTAGCAGGATTTGACGACCCCGACGACTATGCCATTCTCGATCTGCTCGATGCCCTGGTGCGCAAGTCGCTGCTGGTCGCCGACCGGTCAGCGGGGCGGACCCGGTATTCGATGCTGGAGACGATCCGCCAGTTCGCCGAGGAGCAACTCGTCGCCCGCGGCGAAGCATCCGAGATTCGAGCCGCCCACTCGCGGTACTTCGCCGGACGCGAAGCCGACATCATGGCCGTGTGGGACAGCCCCCGACAGCGTGAGGCCTACGACTGGTTCGCTATCGAGCTGGCCAATCTGCGCACCGCGTTTCGCTGGGCCGCCGACCACGGCGATCTAAATGTCGCGGCCACCATCGCCACCTATGTGGGGTTGCTCGGCACTTTGGTTCAAACCTTTGAGCCGATAGCCTGGGCTGAAGAGCTGATCGAGCCCGCCCGCGCGGTCGACCACCCCCGGCTGGCGTTCCTGTACGTGCTTGCGTCGCAGTGTTATACGACCGGACGGATCGAGGCGGCTGTCCGCTACAGCGACGCCGGCCAGATCGTTCTCGGCGGGAGCCGCGATGCGCTGCCGTACGGCATCGAAGCCGTGCTTGGATTTGTACACCTGGCCATCGGGCAGCCCGAGCGGTTGGCCGAGTTGTGCCGCGCCCAGCTCGCACGCCGCCGCGACAACCACGTCCTCATCCGGGCATGGTTGGTTGCCGCCCTTGCATTGGCCGGTTCGGGTGGGGAGGCGATGGATTCCGCGGATGGCCTCATCGAGGCTGCGGAGACAACAGGCAATTCGATGTTGCTCGCGGTGGCGCTCCGTGCCTACGGTGTGGCTTTCCGTGACGCAGATCCCGTCCGGGCGCTTCACGCCCTGGGCCGGGGTCTGGTGATCGCTCAAGACAGCGGCAACCGCGCCAACGAGTCAGTCCTCGCGAGCGTTCTGGCACGACTTGAGGCCGAGCACGACGACACCGTATCCGCGCTCGATCACCTCACGCTGGCAATCCGCAACTTCCACAATGCGGGCAACACCACGACGATCCGCGTCGCGCTGGCCGTCCTCGCCGTTCTTTTCGACCGGCTCGGACGCTACGAACCGGCGGCCAATATCGCCGGGTCCGCGCTTAGTCCCCTCGCCGCAACGGTGGTCCCCGAAATCACCACCGCGATCACTCACCTCCGCGATGTGCTGGGTGAGGCGACCTACGAGTCGCTCGCCCGAAAGGGTGAGACGATGACGACCGCCGCCATCGCGAACTACGCGTACGACCAAATCGACCAGGCCCGAGCAGAACTGAACGCCGTCTCGAAATAGGTCCACATTCGAGACGTCGCAGACCGATACCCACGGCATAGGATCTGCCAGGTCGTTGCGTCTCAAAAGTGCGTCTCAGAAGAAGCAGTCGCAATATTGCGACACAGCGCTCATGCGACATACGTTTCGGATTGACTGGCTCACCCAATTTGGCCGCCGGCTGAATTCTCACACCAGAAAGTCTCCGGACTCACCGGGGCGGTTCACAATTTCAATGTCATCGCGATGTCATCGATGACGCGAAAGTGAGAATCGGGGCCAACACCTCGCGGACGGCCTGGCGGCGGCGGGGCGCCGGGGCCTCGGCGTGGGTTCCGTCAACACGGTCTCGAAACAGACCACCCTCCTGGCGGCGGCGTTGTCAGTTCTCAAACTGGATGTCGCCGTCTCTCAACCCGGGACGTGCTGCAGTGTTGGCGGGTGGGATCTACTGCGTTGGGGTGGGTCGGGTGCGCAGCCGGATGACGGGGAGTTCGCGGTCGGTTTTTTGCTCGTATTTCGCGAAACGGTCTGCGGTGCTGGTGATGTGGCGCCACGCGTGCTGGCGGGCGGTGCCGTGCAGCTGCTCGGCGCTGACCTCGATGGTGCGGCCGGCGATTTGGATCTGCACGGTGTCGGGGTGCGCGGCCAGGTTGTAGTACCAGGCGGGGTTCTTTGCGGCCCCGTTCGCGGACGCGACGATCAGCCAGCTGTCGGCG
>JAOPWF010000687.1 GCA_025965815.1 Mycobacterium sp. | reverse complement strand
CGGTCGGTGGTGCGGATCTGCACCACCAGCTGACCAGCGGAAGTGCCGTCGAACCACAGCACCCGCGGCGGGGCAGGTGAGCGGTTGATCGGAACGGCGGCCAGCACCTCACCGGCCCGGTTGGCGCCGAGCTGCCCGGCGTCACGGTCGCGGCGCTCCAGCGAGCCGATGACGTCGAGTTCGCCGTCGAGCGCCAGGATGAACTGCTGACGCAGCAGTTCGGCGGCCGGTGGCGACCCGAAGTGCGGAGACACCACGAAGGTGTTGATCGCGGATCCGCCGTGGTTGCCGACCGACGCCGAGTGCACGCGCAGCGAGTTCAGTGCGAGTACCCCTGCCGCCTTGGACAGCAGCCCGCGCCGATCCGGCCCGATCATCGTGACGTTGTAGATGTGCGCGCTGTCCCCCGGCGCCAACTCCACGTGCACGCCGTCATCGGAGGCCAGCGACAGGTAGCGCTCATCGAAGAGGTCCGGCTGCGGCAGCGGTTCGCCGGCCATCACGAGTCGGCAGCGGCGGACCAGGTCGCCGATCAGCGACGCCTTCCAGTCGCCCCACACGCCGGGCCCGGTGGCCAGCGAATCGGCCTCCGCGAGGGCGTGAAGCAGCTCCAGCAGCACCGGATCCCCGCCGAGCGTGTCGGCGACCGCGGCGATGGTCGCCGGATCCTGCAGGTCACGCCGAGTGGCGGTTTCCGGGAGCAGCAGGTGGTAACGCACCACCTTGGACAGCAGGTCGACATCCGACGGCCACAGCCCCAGCCGGGTGCCGATCTGGGTGGCCAGCTCGGCGCCGATCACGCTGTGGTCGCCGCCGCGCCCCTTGCCGATGTCGTGCGCCAGCGCCCCAAGCACCAGAAGGTCGGGACGGGACACCCGCGTGGTGAATGCGCTTGCGCGCGAGACAGTTTCGACGAGGTGGCGGTCCACCGTCCAGATGTGCACCACGTCCCGCGGCGGCAGGTCACGCACCGCGCCCCACTCGGGAAACAGCCTGCCCCACAGGCCGGTACGGTCGAGGGCCTCGATGGTGGCCACCGCGGCAGGCCCGGCCGCGAGCATCACCAGCAGATCCTTGAGCGCCTGGCGCGGCCACGGGGTGCGCAGCTCCGGGGCCGAATCGGCGAGCCGGCTCAACGTCGACGCCGCCAGCGGCAGCCCGGTGGTGGCCGACGCGGCCGCCACCCGCAGGATCAGGCCGGGGTCGCGCTCGGGGCGCGCATCGCGGGCCAGGATGACTTCGCCGGCGAACTCGATGACGCCCTCGTCGAGGGGCCGGCGCACCGGGCGACGCAAGGCGGCGAGTCCGCGGCGGGGCAGCGCATTGGCGGCCGTGCGCAGGCCCGCGTCGACGTAATAGCTGACCGTGCGCGCCGCGTCGCTGAGCGTGCGGGCCAGGTCGAAACGATCGCCGATGCGCAGTGCTCCGCCGATCTCGTCGGCGTGCTGAGCCAGCACCAGCTGACGGCCGCGTCCGGAGACCCGGTGCAGCTCGGTCCGCACGTTGAGCAACGCCAGATGCGCGCCGCCGAGCGTGCCCGACGGCGACGCGAGGGAGGGGTTCGGGTAGATGTCGGCCAGCTGCGCGATCGCCAGCGCATTGAGCAGCTGGACATCGCGCAGGCCGCCGCGGCCGCATTTGAGGTCGGGCTCCGCGCGGTGGGCGATCTGACCGCTGCGCTGCCAGCGCGCCTGCGCGTGTTCGACGAGTTCTTCGAAGCGCGAGCCGATTCCGGTCCGCCACTGCCTGCGTGCGCCGCCGATCAGCAGTGCCGACAGGTCGGCGTCACCGGCGATGTGGCGCGCCTCGAGCATCGCCAGTCCCGCGGAGATGTCCTCGCCGGCGACCTGGAGCGCCTCGGGCACCGTGCGCACACTGTGGTCGAGACGAATGTTGGCGTCCCACAACGGATACCAGAGTAGATCGGCGACCTGGCTGACGATTTCCGCAGGCATGTTGTCGTGCAGCAACGTCAAGTCGAGGTCGGAGTAGGGCTGCAGTTCGCGGCGCCCCAGCCCGCCCGTCGCCACGATCGCGAAACCGCTGGTGGGCGTGACGCCGATCTCGTTGGCCTTGGCGGTCAGCCAGAACTCGTGCAGATCAAGCAGAGCGTCACGAAGTGCCGCCGAATCCAGGTGGCGAGGACCACCGGAGAGCAGTTGTTCTGATGCGGCAGCCAGGTCGCTTGCCGGACGAGACGAACCCGCCGCCGGCGCCTCCCATCGGGAGGCCCCGGCGGCGGGATCTGGTGTCTGCTTGGTCATCAGTCCTCCCGGCCACTACCAACATTCGTTCACACGGTGCACGGCCGGGAGATGACGTCCTAGATCAGGATACGGCTCAAAGGGCGTCGCTCCCCCGCTCGCCGGTGCGTACCCGGATCACGGCGTCGACCGGACTGACCCACACTGTGCCGTCACCGATCTTGCCGGTGCGTGCGGCTTGCACGATGACGTCCACCACCTTGTCCACGGCGGAATCATCGACCAAGACCTCCACGCGCACCTTCGGCACGAAATCCACGGAGTATTCCGCTCCGCGATAGACCTCGGTGTGGCCCTTCTGACGCCCGTATCCCTGGACTTCGCTGACGGTCATCCCCAGAATACCCGCCTGCTCGAGGCCGGTCTTGACGTCTTCGAGGGTGAACGGTTTGACGATCGCAGTAATCAGCTTCATTTGTCTCATTCCTCCGTAACGGTGGTACGGCCAAGGACGGAACTGCTGCCGACTGTCGTAAAGTCGTAACCGGTTTCAGCATGCTCGGCCTCGTCGATGCCGTCCGCCTCCTCTTCGTCGCCAAGACGCAGCCCAATGGTGTACTTCACGATCAAGGCCAAGATAGCGGTCACAATCGCTGAATACCCCAGAACCGCGAACGCACCAACGGCCTGACGCCACAACTGATCGAAGTTCCCGCCGTAGAACAGCCCCTTGACCGCCGCGGGCGCTTCGGGAGCCGCCAGGAAGCCGATGAGCAGGGTGCCCGTGAGGCCACCGACCAGGTGGACGCCGACCACGTCGAGCGAATCGTCAAAGCCCAGTTTGAATTTCAGGCCGACCGCCAGAGCGCAGAGCGAACCGCCGATGGCGCCGATCGCTAATGCCCCAAGGACATTCACCGACGAACAGGACGGCGTAATAGCAACCAGGCCGGCCACGATGCCCGAGGCGGCGCCCAGCGATGTGGCGTGCCCGTCACGGATACGCTCGGTGAGCAACCAGGCCAACATCGCCGTTGCGGTGGCGACGGTGGTGGTGATGAAGGTCGAAGCCGCAACACCGCCCGAGCTGAGAGCCGAACCGGCGTTGAACCCGTACCAGCCGAACCACAGCAGGCCGGCACCCAGCATCACGAACGGCAGGTTGTGTGGCCGCATCGGCGTGCCCGGCCAGCCCTTGCGCTTGCCGAGGACGATGGCCAGCACCAGACCGGCGGTACCCGAGTTGATATGCACCGCGGTACCACCGGCGAAGTCGATTGCTTTGAGCTTATTGGCGATCCAGCCACCGTGCTCACCGGTGAAGCCGTCGAAGGCAAAGACCCAGTGCGCAATAGGGAAGTAGACGAAGGTCGCCCACAGGCCCGCGAAGACCAACCAGCCGGCGAACTTCAGGCGGTCGGCGACCGCGCCGGAGATCAGGGCCACGGTGATGATCGCGAACATCAACTGGAAAGCGACGAAGACCAGCTGCGGAATCGTGCCGGCCAAGGGGATGTCGACTGCGGCAGTTCCGGTGCTCGCATCGGCCGCCACCGCGTTACCATGGATGAGGCCCTTGAGGCCCCAGTACTGCGTGGGGTTACCGAACAAGTTGGCGACGTCGTTGCCGAAGGACATCGAGTAGCCGAAGAGCACCCACAGCACGGTCACCACGCCCATGGCGCTGATGCTCATCATCAGCATGTTGAGCACACCCTTGGCGCGAACCATGCCGCCGTAGAAGAACGCCAGGCCTGGGGTCATCAACAGCACCAACGCGGAGCTTGCCAGCATCCAGGCCGTGTCACCGGTGTCCGGCGCACCCAGTATCGGGAATTGGTCCACTCGCAGATTCCTCCTTCGACATGCCACGGCCGCAAGGAGTACGACCGTTGACCTAGGGCAAGACAATGCTGAGTGGTTGTTTCGTCTAAGAACCTGTGGTGTTTCGCTCATGTGAACGGATGCGCTGGTTAGGTTTCATCCGTGTTACTTCCCCAAGTGGGAGGCGTATTTTGCGTGAGCCAGAGTTAACCGAGAAGCGCATCGACGAATGCGCCAGGCTCGAATGGCGCCAGATCGTCGGGTCCCTCACCCAGTCCGACCAGCTTGACCGGCACGCCCAGTTCCTGCTGGACACGGAAGACGATCCCGCCCTTGGCGGTCCCGTCCAGCTTGGTCAGCACCACGCCGGTGATGTCGACCACCTCAGCGAAAACACGTGCCTGCGGCAGGCTGTTCTGCCCGATCGTGGCGTCCAGGACCAGCAGCACCTCGTCAACGGCAGCGCGCTTGCTGACCACGCGTTTGACCTTGCCGAGTTCGTCCATCAGGCCGGCCTTGGTGTGCAGGCGACCCGCCGTGTCGATGACGACGACATCGGCACCGCTGGAGATCCCCTGGTCGACGGCATCGAACGCCACCGATGCCGGGTCGGCGCCCTCGGCTCCACGCACGGTCTGGGCGCCGACCCGCGCGCCCCAGGTCTGCAACTGGTCGGTGGCCGCCGCGCGGAAGGTGTCGGCGGCGCCCAGTACGACGCGCCTGCCGTCGGCGACCAGGACCCGGGCGAGTTTCCCGACGGTCGTGGTCTTCCCGGTCCCGTTGACCCCGACGACGAGCAGCACCGACGGGTGATCGGGGTGGGGCAGCGCCCGGATCGAACGATCAAGATCGGGCTGCAACTCGGCGATGAGGACCTCGCGCAGGACCGCGCGGGCGTCGGCCTCGGTGCGCACGTTGCTACTGGCCATCCGGGTGCGCAGCGCCGCGACCACCGAGCTTGTGACCACCGGCCCCAGATCGGCGACCAGCAGGGTGTCCTCGACCGCTTCCCACGATTCCTCGTCCAGGTCGCCGCCGCCGAGCAGGCCCAGCATGCTGCGTCCCAGCGCGTTCTGGGACTTGGCGAGACGACCGCGCAGCCGATCCAGCCGGCCTTCCGTCGGCGCGATCTCACCGATATCCGGTGCGGTCGGTTCGGCAGCGGGCGCCTCGGGTGCGGGCGCCTCCGGAGCGGGCGCCTCCGGAGCGATGGCCTGAGGTGCGGTGGCCTGAGGTGCGGTGGCCTGAGGCGCGGGGGCCTCGGGGGCGGGCGCCTCCGGGCTGGGTGCAACGTCGGGTTCGGGCAGTCGGACGTCGGCAATCGTCCGTTTGGGAGCGTCCCGGGGAATGGTGGCGTCATCGCCCACCGCGGGCGTGCCGGTGGTGTCGATTCGCCGCGGCGCCTTGGCAGGTGGTTCCGCAATGAGCGGGCCGCCCCGGCTGAAGGTGATACCCGACGACGCGGTATATCCGCCGGAGCGGTCGACGGGTGTGGCAGTGTCGGACCCACGGTCCAGGCTGATTCGCCGCCGCCGGTACCGCACCAGCCCGAACACCAGCGCAGCGACGACGAGAACGGCAACAACCGCGATTGCGATCCACAGACCATTCGACACCGTGCCATTGTCCCAGGGTGGGAATGCCGTGACGATGGACCCCGGCGGGATGGAAACCCGCAAACGTCGGCACATCGACGTCTGCCTGAACGACCCCGTCGAGTACCAAGGCGTCACGACCGGTTTCGAGCGCTATCGGCTGCCCTATAACGCGCTGACCCAGAGCAGCCTGCGCAACGTCGACCTGAGCACTGACTTCCTCGGTGCCCGGCTGCGGGCGCCGGTGCTGGTCGGGGCCATGACCGGGGGCGCCGAACTGTCCGGCACCATCAACCGCAATCTCGCCGCGGCCGCACAGCAGCTGGGTATCGGCATGATGCTGGGGTCACAGCGCATCATGCTCGACAACAAGGCGGCGTCGGCCAGCTTCGACGTGCGCGGTATCGCGCCGGACGTGTTGCTGATCGGCAACATCGGCCTGGCCCAGCTCAGCGAGTTCATGGTGCCCGACCTGATCAAGGCCCTGGACCGGGTGGAAGCCGATGCGCTTGCGGTGCATACCAATCCGCTGCAGGAGGCCATGCAATACGACGGCGACACCGACTTCTCCGGCTCGCTGTCCCGGCTCCGCGATGTCGCCGGATCGATCGGCCGCCCGGTGATCCTCAAGGAAGTCGGCCACGGGATCGGTGCGGCGGCGGCCACGGAATTACGGGACTGCCCGATCGCGGCGGTCGACGTCGCAGGGGCGGGCGGGACGTCGTGGGCGCGCGTAGAGCAGTTCGTCCGCTACGGCGAGGTCCGCTACCCGGCGCTGGCCGAATGGGGAGTGCCGACATCGCAGGCACTGCTCGAAGTGCGCGAGGCGCTGCCGGACACACCGCTGGTCGCGTCCGGCGGCATCCGCAGCGGCATGGATGCCGCCAAGGCACTGGCGATGGGCGCTGACGTCGTGGCGGTGGCCCGCCCGCTACTGGGGCCCGCGATCGAATCGGCCGACGCGGCGCTGGAATGGCTGGCGCGCTTCATCGAGGAACTGCGCATCTGCCTGCACGGCTGCGGCGCCACCGATCTCGGCGCCCTGCGCCGCGCGGGCGTCAGCCCGATACCGTCGGTGTGACCTCTCCCCCGGTCGCTTCGCTCCAGCCCGCCGGATCTATCCCCCGGTCGCTTCGCTCCAGCCCGCCGCCAACCAGCTCCTGGCCGCGCATCCGCTGCGAGATCACCGTGGTGATGCCGTCATCACGCATCGTGACGCCGTACAACGCGTCGGCGACCTCCATGGTCGGCTTCTGATGAGTGATCACGATCAACTGGGACTTCTCGCGGAGCTGCTCGAACAGGCCGATTAGGCGGTGCAGGTTCGCATCGTCGAGCGCGGCCTCCACCTCGTCCATCACATAGAACGGTGACGGGCGGGCCCGGAAGATCGCGACCAGCATCGCGACCGCGGTCAGCGCCTTCTCGCCACCCGATAGCAGCGAGAGCCGCTTGATCTTCTTGCCAGGTGGACGGGCCTCCACCTCGATGCCGGTGGTGAGCATGTCGTGGGGGTCGGTCAGCAGCAACCGCCCTTCCCCGCCGGGGAACAGCGACTCGAAGACGACGCGGAATTCGCGCTCCACGTCGACGAAGGCCTCGGTGAACACCTGCAGGATGCGGTTGTCGACGTCTTCGACGACGTCGAGCAGGTCCTTGCGGGCCCCCTTCACATCTTCGAGCTGGGTGGACAGGAAGTTGTAGCGCTCCTCCAGCGCCGCGAACTCCTCCAGGGCCAGCGGGTTGACCCGGCCCAGCTCGGCCAGCTCGCGCTCGGCCCGCTTGGCGCGACGCTCCTGGGTGGGCCGGTCGAACGGCATCGGCGCGGGCGCCGTCACCTGGTCGCCCCGCTCGCGGGCCTGCTCGTACTCGGCGATCTCGAGTTCCGATGGCGGCAATCCCGCCTGCGGCCCGTACTCGTTGACCAGGTCGGCGGCCGACATCCCGAACTGGTCGAGCACCTGCTGCTCGAGCTGCTCGATCCGCAGGGCGGCCTGCGCCTTGGCGACCTCGTCGCGGTGCAACGCATCGGTGAGCGCACCGATCCGGGTGCCCAGCTCCGCGACCTCGGTGCGCGCGGCGGCCAACGCGCTCAGCCGCCCCTGACGCTCACCGGCCAGCCG
>JAOPWF010000663.1 GCA_025965815.1 Mycobacterium sp. | reverse complement strand
AGGCTGGCGAGCCGGTCACCCTGGCCGGTCGCGGTCAGATGCTGTGCGGTCATCGCCGCCAGGATTCCGCCCGAGCACGACGCCTGCAGGTGAGTGCGATCCGAACCAGTGATCTTCTCGACCGACTCGAGCAGGCCCGCACCCGCACGCAGCTCGGGGATGTCCTCCTCCAACGACTGACGCAGCTGCGAGGAAACCTCGGCCAGCCGTGCGTGCAGCCGGGAGCCGGTCTCTGCGACGTGACGGTTGACATCCAAGTCATCGACACGCGGATTCGTCACGAAATGACGGTAGATCGTCGCCGTCGCCGTCGCCGCCGCGTGGGGATTCGCAGCGGCGTTTGTCTACGGGCGACAACAGTCGGGGCCATCTTCATCGCTGAACGACGGTGTCGATCTTCACACCGCCTCGTAGCGTCTACCCACATCACATGGACCGCTGCCACCGAGGAGAAACACATGAACCTGCGGGTACTGCCCGAACTGCGGGCGGCACAGCACCCAGGCGGGCCCGCCGTCTCCGACGACAACGTCAGCCTGAACAACGGCGAATTTCTCGAGGCGGTGCGGCGTGCCAGCGCCTCCCTTCAGCGGCACGGTGTAACAAGCGGTGACGTCGTGGCGGTCATGCTGCCCAATACGGCCGCGGTCGTGGTCTCCCTGTTCGCCGCCTGGCGGTTGGATGCAGCGGTCACACCGATCAATCCTTCGCTGCGACCGGCAGAGGTCAACTATCAGCTGTCGGATGCCCACGCCAAGGTGCTGGTTGTCGACACCGTGGCGGAGTTCGACACGGGTTTTGTCCCGATGATCACGGCGGCCGAGTTGACGTCGACACCTGCCTCCGAGCCGCTGCATCCCGCACAACTTGGCGACGATTCGCTGGCGTTGCTGATCTACACCAGTGGAACCACTGGTCGTCCCAAGGGCGTCATGCTGGACCACTCCAATCTGATCGCTATGTGCCGCGGCGTCATCGACGCGGTCGCGCTGACCAATGCGGATCACAGCCTGCTGATACTGCCGCTGTTCCACGTCAATGGGATCGTGGTTGGAACTCTTTCGCCGTTGCTGGCCGGTGGGCAGGCCACGATCGCCGGCCGGTTCAGCCCAAAGACCTTCTTCGACCGCATCGAGCAGAGCGGCGCCACCTATTTCTCCTCCGTCCCAACCATTTACACCATGCTGTGTGGTCAGCCGCCCGGGGTGAAGCCGGACACCTCGTCGGTGAGGTTTGCCATCTGTGGCGCCGCGCCGGCCAGTGTGGAGCTGTTGGAGCAGTTCGAATCGCGCTACAGCATCCCGGTCATCGAGGGTTATGGCCTGTCGGAGAGCACATGCGCCAGCACGCTCAATCCCGTTGACGGCCAACGCAAGCCGGGGACAGTCGGTCTGCCGCTGCCCGGCCAGACCATTCGGCTGGTGGACGCCAACGGTCAACCCGTGACAGACGGGGAAGCCGGGGAGGTGGTGATCAAGGGCCCGAACGTGATGCGCGGCTATCTCAACCGCCCCGACGAAACAGCCAACACGATTGTCGACGGCTGGCTGCACACCGGCGACATCGGGCGCTTCGACGAGGACGGATACCTGGTGCTCGTCGACCGTGCAAAAGACATGATCATCCGCGGCGGCGAGAACATCTATCCGCGTGAGATCGAAGCCGTCGTTCACCAGTTGCCGCAGATCGCCGAGGCCGCCGTCGTCGGCCGACCCAACCGCGTCTACGGAGAAGAGCCGGTGCTCTTCGTCTCACTGCACCCATGCAAGCAGCTCGCCGTCGATGCGATCCGCGAGCACCTCACTGAGTCATTGTCGAAATACAAGCTCCCCGTTGATATCACGATCCTCGACGACCTTCCCAAAAACGCCGTCGGCAAGATCGCCAAACCCACACTGCGACAAGCACTACTCAAGGCATAGGAGAGAAGAAATGGGATTCATCAAGCCGAACCTGCCCGCCGTCGATCCGGACACCTTCCTGCAGAAGCCGCTCATGGAGCGGATGCGGATCCTCGCGCTGAGCTGGGGTGAGAACGGATTCGGCTCGCCCAAGCTGGTGCACACCGTCTACATCGCGAAGCTACTGCTGTTCTACGCCGTCGGCGGTGTCCTGGTGGCGACGCTGACCTCTGGGTTGCCGGCGTTCTGGCATGTGTCCGAATGGTGGAACCAGCCGATCGTCTATCAGAAGGCCATCCTGTGGACGGTGCTGCTCGAAGTCATCGGTGTCGCCGGGTCGTGGGGCCCGTTGGCCGGCAAGGTCAAGCCTATGACCGGAGGCATCCTGTTCTGGGCGCGGCCGGGCACCATCCGCCTGCGGCCGTGGAAGTGGATGCCGTTCACCGCAGGCGACCGGCGCACCTGGTTCGACGTCATCCTCTATGTCGCGCTGCTGATCAGTGTCGCTATCCCGCTGTTTTCCCCGGGCGTGCACAGCGATTCGCTGTCACGGGTGATGCCGCACAACACGTCCGGGCTGGTCAGCCCAGCACTTCTCATCGCGCCGATACTGCTCCTGGTGGTGATGGGAATACGCGACAAGACGGTGTTCCTGGGCGCCCGCGGCGAGCAGTATCTGCCGGCCATTGTCTTCTTCACCGTGCTGCCCTTCGTCGACATGATCATCGCGCTCAAGCTGCTGATCGTGGTTGTCTGGGTCGGCGCCGGAGTGTCGAAGTTCGGCAAGCACTTCTCCAATGTCGTTCCCCCGATGGTCAGCAACAGCCCGTCGATGCCGTTCAAGTGGATCAAACGGGCGCACTACCGCGACTTCCCGCGCGACCTGCGGCCGTCACGCATCGCCGACATCATGGCCCATGTCGCAGGCACCACCGTCGAAATCATCGCGCCGTTGACGCTGCTTTTCTCGACGAACAAGTGGCTGACGGTGGCGGCCGTGGTGGTCATGGTGACCTTCCACCTCTTCATCGTTTCGACGTTCCCGCTTGCGGTTCCGCTGGAATGGAACGTCCTGTTCGCCTATGCCAGCATTTTCTTGTTCCTCGGCTTCCCGGCGGCCCGCGGCTACGCGGTGACGGACATGTCCTCGCCGTGGCTGACGGTGCTGATCGTCGCCGCGTTGGTGTTCTTCCCGATCCTGGGCAACTTCCGACCCGACAAGGTGTCGTTCCTGCCCTCGATGCGCCAGTACGCCGGCAACTGGGCCTCGGCGGTGTGGGCGTTCGCCCCCGGCGCGGAACAGAAGCTGAACAAGGTCACGCGCACCGCAAAAAACCAGGTCGACCAATTCGTCGCGTTCGGTTACGAACCGCAGTGGGCCGAGATCACGATGCAGTCGACCATCGCCTGGCGCACCATGCACAGCCAGGGCCGCGGCCTGTTCTCGGTGCTGCTCAAGACGCTCCCGAGCATCGAAACGCGCACGGTGCGCGAGGCCGAGTTCGTCTGCAACTCGTTGATCGGCTTCAACTTTGGCGACGGACACCTGCACAACGGAGACCTCATCGCCGCGGTGCAGCGCGAGGCTGCCTTCGACCCTGGCGAACTCGTCGTTGTCTGGGTGGAATCGCAGGGCTGGGGCAGCAAGGTGCAGCACTACAAGGTGATCGACGCGGCACTCGGGGTGATCGAGCGAGGCACCTGGAGGGTGGCCGACGCGGTCGCCGAGCAGCCGTGGCTGCCCAACGGCCCGATCCCCACCGAGGCCACCTGGTCATTGGTCAGCGAGCGCGACCGCGTCGAGCGGGCCTTGGACCGGGACAAGCACAATAACGATTATGGTGCGCTGGCATGAGCACCGCGACCGTCGTGGGGGCCGGGCCGAACGGCCTGGCCGCCGCGGTGACACTCGCCAAGGCGGGCGTGCAGGTCACCGTGCTGGAAGCCGCCGACGAGATCGGCGGGGGCACCCGCAGCAGTGAGGCGATCATGCCCGGCCTGCTGCACGACCACTGCTCAGCGATCCACCCGATGGCCGTCGGCTCGCCGTTTCTGACGAGCCTGGGCCTGGATCGGTACGGCCTGTCGTGGCGGTCACCCGAGATCGACTGCGCCCACCCACTCGACGGCGGCGGCGCCGGGGTGCTGCACCGCTCCGTCGAGGCCACCGCCGATGGACTCGGCACCGACGGCTCACGCTGGCGGACACTGTTCGGCCGGCCGTCGGAGAGATTTGACGCCCTCTCCGAGGACATCATGGGACCACTGCTGAGGGTGCCCCACCATCCGCTGACACTGGCCAGGTTCGGAGCACCGACCGTGCTACCCGCGTCGATACTGGCTCGGTCGTTTCGCACAAACAGGGCCCGGGCATTGTTCGGAGGCGTCGCGGCGCATGCCTTCCGGCCGCTGCACTACCCGATGACCTCCGCGATCGGGCTGGGCATCCTCACCGCCGGGCATCGCCACGGATGGGCGGTCGCGGCCGGCGGGTCGCAGTCCATCACCGACGCGCTGGCGTCGCTGTTGGCCGACCTGGGCGGCAAGGTCGAAACCGGCACCCGCATCGACGCGGCATCTCAGCTTCCGGCGGCCGACGTGACCATATTCGACCTGGCACCCGAAGCCGTCGCCGGAATCCTGGGTGACCGTCTCCCGCGGCGAGTGGCCCGCGCCTACCGCCGATTCCGCCGTGGCCCAGGCGCGTTCAAGGTCGACTTCGCCGTTGAAGGCGGGGTCCCGTGGAGCAATCCCGAAGCCCGCCTAGCCGGGACCGTACACGTCGTCGGCTCGTTCGCCGAACTGGCCGCGACCGAACGCGACATCCACGCCGGGCGCATGCCCGGGCGGCCCTTCGTCCTTGTCGGACAACAGTATCTGGCCGACCCGGGGCGATCGGTCGGCAACACCCACCCGGTGTGGACCTACGCGCACGTCCCCAACGGCTACACCGGCAACGCTACCGCGGCGATCATCGCCCAAATCGAGCGGTTCGCCCCGGGATTCCGCGACCGCGTCGTCGGCCACGCCCTGCGCTCAACGACGCAAATGGCTTCGTATAACACCAACTTCGTTGGCGGCGACATCATGACGGGCTCCAAGGACATCCGCCAACTCACATTCGGCCCGCGAATCACGCTGTCGCCCTACAGCGTCGGCGTGCGCGGAATGTACATCTGCTCGGCGGCCACACCCCCCGGACCCGGCGCGCACGGAATGTGCGGTGCCAACGCCGCCCAGTCCGCACTCGCTGAACTCAACCACTGACCGACCACAACCCGACAAGGAAAACCATGACCACCGCCACAGACTCCTCCTTCGATCTGTTTATGTTGACCGACGAGCACCACGAATTACGCAGGCGATCCGTGCACTGACCGAGCGCGACATCGTGCCGCACGCGGCCGATTGCGACGAAAGGGAGCGGTTTCCGCAGGAAGCCCTTGACGCACTCAACCAGTCCGGCTTCAACGCCGTCCACATCCCCGAGGCCTACGGCGGCCAAGGGGCCGACGGCGTGGCCACCTGCATCGTGGTCGAGGAGGTCGCCCGCGGCTGCTGCTCGTCGTCGTTGATTCCGGCGGTGAACAAGCTTGGGACCATGGGGCTCATCCTCGCCGGCTGCGAAGACCTAAAGCACCAGGTGCTGCCCGACATCGCCAACGGCGCGATGGCGTCATATGCGCTGTCGGAGCGGGAGGCCGGATCCGACCCGGCCAGCATGCGAACCCGGGCCCGCGCCGACCGCGACGATTGGGTCCTCAATGGCACGAAGTGCTGGATCACCAACGGTGGCAAGTCGACCTGGTACACCGTGATAGCGGTGACCGACCCGGACAAGGGTGCCAACGGCGTGTCGGCGTTCATGGTCCACGAAGACGATGAGGGATTCGTGGTCGGGCCCAAAGAGCGAAAAATGGGCATCAAAGGCTCGCCCACCGCGGAGCTCTATTTCGAGAACTGCCGTATTCCCGGCGAACGGATGATCGGCGAACCCGGTACCGGCCTGAAGACCGCACTAAAAACGCTCGACCACACCCGGCCCACCGTCGGCGCACAAGCCGTCGGCGTGGCCCAAGGCGCGCTGGACGTTGCGGTCGGCTACACCAAGGAACGGAAGCAATTCGGCCGGTCGATATCGAGTTTTCAAGCAATCCAATTCGAACTCGCCGAAATGGCGATGAAGGTCGAGGCCGCAAGGCTGATGGTCTACACCGCGGCAGCGCGCGCACACCGGGGCGAGGCCGGCCTCAGCTTCATCTCCGCGGCGGCCAAGTGCTTCGCCTCGGACGTCGCGATGGACGTCACCGAGTCCGCCGTGCAGCTGCTCGGCGGCGCCGGGTACACCCGTGACTTTCCGGTAGAGCGGATGATGCGCGACGCCAAGATCACCCAGATATATGAGGGCACCAATCAAATTCAGCACATCGTGATGTCGCGCGCCCTCCTGACCGCCTAAACCCCAGCCGGACCCGAGCCCTCGGGCGGCACATCGAAGTGCAGCACCCAACTATCCATTTGTGATTTCTCCGGTCCTCGTCCCAGCCCTCATCACCGCAGTGGATGCACTGTCGGGGTTGCGCAAATCACCCGGCGCACCGCCGCGGGGACGGCGACGTCGAGAGTCGTCCGGGTGGTAGGGACTCGCCGATCGGCATCAGGCGCGCGAGCATGCGAGGGGTTTCTCGCGGGTCCTGGCGACAGCACCACCAACACGACGTCTGGAGTGCAAGAGTTGTAGCACCCGGAATCATCGCCGACCCAGGCGCAGGCTTGGAGGTGACAGCAGATGTATCTCTCCGCGCAGGACCGACACGAGCTCGGCCGTTCACGCAGGTCAATCCTGCCGCGGTCGGCACTCGCGGAGTTGGGTGCCGACACCAACCGCCCCGACCCGGTCACGCTCCTGCAATCCCAGGGCGCCTCGCGTGTGGCCGAACTGCTACCTATTCGCTATGGTCGCATGCTGACCTCGGCGTTTGCGTTTTTTCGCGGTGCGGCGCTGATCATGGCCGCCGACCTGGCATCTGGGCAGCACACCGGGCTCATGTCGCAGTTATGCGGTGACGCGCACCTGTCCAACTTCGGTCTGTTCGCATCCGCCGAGCGCAATCTGGTATTTGACATCAACGATTTCGACGAGACATTGCCGGGCCCGTGGGAGTGGGATGTCAAGCGACTGGTGGCCAGCCTGGCCGTCGCCGCGCGCACGAACGGCTTCACCCCGAGCCAATGCGAATACGTCGTGCACAGTTGCGCCGCGGCGTATCGAGATCGAATGCGAGCGCTCGCAAGGATGCGCGAACTCGAGGTGTGGTACGCGCATACCGTGATCGACGATGCGCTCGAGACCAGTGTCGACCCGAAATTCGCACACGCGATCCGGCGCACCGCGTTGAGAGCACATTCGCATGACAACCTTCAGGCGCTCGACAAGCTGACACACCTGGTTGATGGACAGCGCCAGCTCGCCAGCGATCCGCCTCTGCTCATCCCGATCACCGAACTTGTCGGTGAGCAGAAGGCACGCCGTCACGAACAGCATATGAGCGCCCTGATCGACACCTACC
>JAOPWF010000614.1 GCA_025965815.1 Mycobacterium sp. | reverse complement strand
TAGTGCCGCAACGCATTTGCAGATTACGGCTTTTCGTAGTCTGCAGATCGATAAATGGCGGGTAGGCGGATACAAGACTAACGCGGTTCCCGGCGGAACGGGCAACCGAAACACACGGAGTTTTGTGCGAGCGGCCGCCCGGAACACTGAGGTTTCGACGGTTCTGACCAGTAGCCGACGGGACCGACCATACTGGTGCGCAGTTGGCAGAAACTGATCGACGTTCGCGTAGTCGCCGGCTGCCCCCGGAGTCATCCAAGGCTTTAGTCGCGGGCAGCAGACGCCGTCCAGGACTTCTCCTCGTCGATGACCTCCCACCTGCGGCAACGCAGTTTGGCCAGGTATGGGTCCGGGTACTCGGTGCCATGGGCGGAAAAGTCCTGCACGTGGTGATGCTGAGTACTGCGCTGACCGTCGCGGCGTGCGGGATAGGCGCTAGCAGCCAGACCGCTGAACCATCGGCGATGGCGGTTGCTGCGTCCACTGCTTTCGTGAACAACCGCCCTCTCCCGCAGCCAGTCAAGGTTGGCGCCGGCCCCGTGGTAGTCGACACGCCGCCAGCTGACGCAGATGGGAACCCGGCATGTGTCGCCGTCGACGGGTGGGAAATCAGTTCAACGGGAGCTGGCATTTCGGTGTTCTACTGGAGCACCGGACCCGACCATGTCGTTGCAATGGTCCGGAAAAGGGGCGGCACCGACGTGTCCCAATCAGCCGACATCGAGGCCGGTCAACTCATGAACCAGTTCGACTTCAAGGACATCGATCCCATGTCCGTCGATGAGGTGTTGATCATGACAAACACTGTCCGATGCTTTGCGATGCCTGGGCCAGGTGTAGTCAGCAGCTCACCGGGCTGAGGCGCGGTTCTGTTACACGACCACAGCGGAGAAAGGGGCGGCGGAGGATGCAGTCGATCGCAGAATCTATGTGATTTGCGATAGATTTTTATATCGCATCGATGATAAGTTATCGCAAGACCAATCTTTGGAACGACGGCAGGCCGCCTTGAACGACGATTTATCAGCGCGAGCTCAGCGGGGCGTCTACGGCATCTCGGTGACCTCCGAGCTGTCCGGCGTGGGCCCTCAAACGCTGCGGCTCTACGAGCGACACGGACTGCTCACGCCCGCACGCACCGACGGCGGCACCCGCCGCTACAGCGACGACGATCTTGAGCGCCTGCGGCGGATAGCTGAACTGCTCGACCGCGGGATCAACCTCGCAGGCATCGCCCAGATCCTGGACCTGGAAGCGCGCAACACGCAGCTCGAGTCCGACAACACGCAGCTCGAGTCCGACAATGCCCGACTCACGCCCGGGCACGGCTCGCCCAAAGGCGACCCGAATTTCGCCGCCGAGAAGCGACCTCGCTCAACCATGACCAGCACTGAAGGGGCCAGCACGACTACTCGCCGGAAGCCGACGGGACGGAGCAAAAGGTGACATCCACGGCAACCTCTACACGCGCCGTCTCGCCGACTCAACACTGCGACGGGCCAAGCCAGCAGCCTCGGCTCGACGACCTGGAGGCCGTCATTGAGAAGGCGCAGAGGGCCAACCAGCCCGCGTTTTCGCATCCGAACGGCGTGAAGTCCCGCCACCCTGTGTGAGGATTCGCCATGACCGACGCCCACCCAGACAATGCCGCTCCAGAGCGGTTCGAGCGAGTCGGAAGTTTTCGCTACCTGATGGCCGATAATCGGTGGGAATGGTCGGACACAGTGGCCCGGATGCACGGATATGAACCGGGAACAGTAACCCCCACAACAGAACTCATCCTGTCGCACAAGCATCCCGAGGACAAACCCACCGTCGCCGAGATCATCGAACAGGTCCCCCAGCACGGCGCGGCCTTCAGCAGCCGACACCGCATCATCGACACTAAAGGGAACACGCGCCTTGTCGTCGTGGTGGGCGAACGCCTCCTCGACGCCCAGGGGCAGGTCATCGGAACCACCGGCTTCTACATCGACATCACCGAAGCATTCGATGCCGACCTTCAACGCACCGTGTCGCAGGTCGTAGCCACCGTTGAAGAGAATCGAGCTGTCATCAATCAAGCCATGGGCATCATTATGTGGACCTACGGCATCTCAGCTGATCGCGCCTTCGACGTGCTCTCCTGGCGCTCTAAAGAAACCAACACCAAACTGCGCTACATCGCCGCGCAGTTCCTCGCCGACCTCTCCACAACGCCGCCGTCGACAACCACCCGTGCCGACGTGGACCACGCACTCCTGACCGCACACGAAAGAGTCGCCTGCTAGACGAAGCTGGGTCAAACAGGCATGGGGCGGCTGCATCACCCCGCGCGAACGCTCCGTGTTTCACACGGGCGGTCTCAGGCTTTCTTCAGGGTAGAAGGTGTAAAAGGATTACACCTGCACCTTCAACAGGGTGCTTCGCCAAGGTGGCGGAGCAGCCGAACCGAATGGAGTGGTCAGAGTGGAAACGAACCAGCAGAACAGCGTCAAGTTGCTATCAGCTGTGATCGCCGCCAGCGCGGTTAGTGTCACGGGCATATTAGCCCTGGCGTTAGATCAAGAACAGGCGGGAACCGTCACCGGAGCCGGGATGTCGACTGGGCAAACCACCACCCACTCGAAGGCGCCCAAGACGATGGAGACATCCGTTGTCAGCCCAGTCATGAAAGCAGTCCGGCCCAAGGGATTCCACTGACCCCAGCCTTGTAGAAAGTTGCTACACACGGTCGGGTTGAGGTCAGGTAATTCTCAATCACGATCGGCGCCGCCGCCCTGATCGTCGACGACGGCATCTAGATACTGCCGCGACGCGATACGCGCAGACCACGATCTCGCCCGGTCGATGGCACACCCCGCTGACATATCCTCACCAGACTGGTCAAGTCCCTAGCACGGCCAGTAACCGCAATCTCGCTGCAAGACAGCGGGCTTCGTGCGGCAAGCGACGTCCTCCACAGAGTCCGCCCTTGACCGATGCACGGCTCGGCGGGACCACCAGGCCCCAAATCCGGGACTGCAGCCGTTCATTGCGGATATCCTCGGAACCGTTGACAAGCCGCACCTCAGGGCAACATCTGACCTTGAAAGGCAGTCGCGGACTCGAGGAGTGGAGAGCGACGTGGCAGACGAGCATCAGGCCGAACAGATGAGGTCGGGCAAGGGCTTCATCGCCGCGCTCGATCAGAGTGGCGGATCAACGCCGAAGGCGCTGAAGCTGTACGGGATCACAGAAGGCTCCTATTCGTCTGAGTCTGAGATGTACGATCTGATCCACCAGATGCGATCGCGGATCATCACCTCCCCCGTCTTCGGTGGTGACCGCATACTGGGCGCGATTCTGTTCGAGCAGACCATGGATCGCGAGATCGGCGGCAAACCATCGCCGGCCTTCCTGTGGCAAGACAAAGGCGTCGTGCCGTTCTTGAAGATCGACAAGGGACTGGCCGACGCCGCCGACGAAGTGCAGCTGATGAAGCCCGTATCAGGATTGGATGATCTCCTTGCACGGGCGGCACAGAACGCAATATTCGGCACCAAAGAACGCTCAGTGATCGGTGGCGCCGGTGCCCCTGGCATCGCCGCAATCGTTCACCAGCAGTTCGAGGTGGCACACCGGGTGCTTGCGCACGGGCTGATCCCCATCCTTGAGCCCGAAGTCACCATCACGATCCCGGACAAGGTCGAAGCCGAAGCGATTCTGCGCGATGAGATCGGGCAGTACCTCGATGATGTGCCCGGCGGCCAGCAGGTGATGCTCAAGTTGTCACTGCCGACGGTGGACAACTACTACAGGCCGCTGATAGAGCACCCCAAGGTGATGCGTGTCGTGGCCCTGTCCGGTGGCTATTCGCGCGAGGAGGCCGACGCTCACCTCACCCGCAACGCGGGGCTGATCGCCAGCTTCAGCCGCGCACTTACTGAAGGGCTGTCAGTCAACCAGTCCGACATGCAGTTCAATGCGGCGCTCGACCAGGCGATCCAGTCGATCTACGAAGCCTCCACGTCCCCATAGGGCGAGCCGAGCGCTGAACGTCGTCAGTGGTAACCGATATGGATGAGACGCTTCGCACCGTCCCAGTCGGCGATGTCGTCCGAATTGACTACCGCCGCTGCGCCCGCGGCGGTGATTTCGCCGACTACGTCGCGGGCGGGTCCCGCGCCGATGTCGTTAACGACCACGTGTGCACCTTCAGCCGCGAAAGCGAGCGCGTGTGGCCGTCCAATCCCGCGACCCGCGCCTGTTATTACGACCGTCCGGCCGTCGACCAATCCCATGTCGTTCTCCTCCCGGGCTTGCTTCTGAACTCGATCAGAAGGCGTGTACGTCGTTGATGGGCTCGGGCAGGTCGTGGGTGCCGCGGGCAAGCAGTGCGGACGCCGCGGCGACGGTGTTCAGGCCCTCGCGCAGCAGCGTGATTTTGCCGTTGCCGGCGACGAGGCGCCCCATGAACAGGTGGTCCGCGCGCCGCCCGGTCGCCGCGGCCGTGGCGTGCCTGACGTATTCGGCGAACACCTGGTCGCCGGCGTCGATGAGTACGGTGATGTCCTCCTCCTTGAACTCGAAGTCGGGGTAGCACTCGAGAACCGTCGTGAGCAGGCCTTGACGCCTTCGGGGCCTTCGAATCGGGTAGCCAGGCCCAGCGATACGAAGAACGGCATCTCGAATGCGCCGTTCTCGGCGAACAAAGCCGATGCCTTCTCGGGACCGCGGACGTTGGCCAGGAATTCCTTGCGCAGGTTTGTTGCGTCGGACATCTGTACTCCAAATGGTTGTTGGTTGTAAACGGTTTGGCGACAGTCGGTTTCGGGTGGAACCACGCGACGGCCTAGCTCGCGATGCACTCGTCGGTGACCCATAGATCGTCGACGGCGGTTTCGGCCCGCACCAGGCTCCCGGCGGCCAGAGGTACGAGGTCCGCCGTCGCGGGGTTGCTGCTGGCCACCGTCAATTCGCTG
>JAOPWF010000481.1 GCA_025965815.1 Mycobacterium sp. | reverse complement strand
AGGGGTTCGGGTCGCGACGAGCCGACGATGGCCGCCCCCCACACTCGGCTGCCGACGACAATGGGCGCACCGACCGCCACGCGAAGGCCCACATCACGCAGACGCGCGGCGACGGAACCGGGAGCATTCTCGAAGCTGTCCATCCGGGCGGCCCGGCCGGTGCCCAACACCATCGCCGCGACGCTTTCACCCTCAAGTGAAAACCGCGCTCCGACAGGCACTTCCTTCAGCTCGGGGTCGTCGTCGACGGCCGCGAGCAGTGTCGCCGTGCCGTCAGGCTCGTAGCGCCACAGCGCCGAGTAGTAGACCCCGAGGCACCGGGCCAACTCCGTCGCCACCGAGGAGAACACCTTAGACGGCTCGACCCCGCGCGCCACCAGGGTGGCCACCCGTCGCAACGCGGCCTGCTGTTCTGCCAGCACGCCCAGCTCGTCCTGCTCGCACCGGCGCTCGGTCACGTCGCGACCAGCCATGTAAAGCAACCCGTGGTCTGGCACAACGTTCCACTCCAGCCAGCGCACCGAGCCGTCCCTGCCGATGATGCGGTGCTCAAACTGGGTCAGGCCATGGCCATGCTTCAGCTGCTCGAGCACCTCCCGCACCAGGTCCAGATCCGCGGGATGAACGAAATCGAGCAACGAGCGCGACAGCAACTCCTGGCTCGGATATCCGAATGTTGGCTCGAAGGCTCGATTTACGCGTTTCCAGAACGCAGGCCGGCGCCCGATACCAAGCAGGTCGGAGGACAGATCGAAAAACCGCTCCAACTCCTTCCGGCTGACCTCCAGCGCGGTGTTGGCGAGGTCGGCCTCCAGGCTGCGTTGATCCGCCTCGGCGGCGCGCGATCGCGCCATATCCGCGAGAGTGCTGGCCAAGAGTGCGACAACCAAGAAGACAGCAATTGCCACCCCGTCCCCGGCCTGCGTCGGGGTGAAACCCCAGTCCGGCGGGATATGGAACCAATCGAAGGCGAGGGCGCTGGCCAGCGACGTCGCCGCCGCCGGCCAGAACCCCCACCCAATCGCGACCACGAGGATCCCAAGCAGGTACACCACCCCCAGCGCCTCCACCGGCGCGAGCTGTTTGAGCGGGTAAAGCACAAGGGTCTCCGCCAGAATGAATACCCCGGCGACCACAAGGGCCAATGCCGCAGGCGGAGGAGTCGGGCGCAGGATCAACGACAGCACTCGTGTGCGCATCGAGGCCCGCGCTACGTCATCATCAGATGCTCCGCGCGCAGAAGTCGCGCCCGGCGTCGAGCCGCGCCGCGTCGACCGCTTCGGCGTCATAACGGAAGCTCACATCTACAAAGCCGCGGCTGCGTGCTAATCGGCTTACACCTGATCTCGGAATTCGTGGCAAAACGTCACATTCCACCGTAGAGCTAACTGCCCCGTTCGGCATGCGGCACATCGAGCCGACCTGCGGCTCTGGTGTCCGGACGCTAAGCATTTGCAGCTAGCAGGCAAGCGGCGATTCCAGTTGGCAGGGAGCGTCCTTGGGTGTCAGCGGTGGCGACATGCGCTCGCCAAAGCGAGATGGTGGCAAAGTATATCGTCACGTGATCTTGAAGACAGCGATGCGGGCTCGGCCCACCTGATCGGAGAATTCGATGGCCGCTGATCCGGCAGTGATCGACATCGACCGGATGCCGCGCGGCGGCCCCGATGCCTCCTGGTTGGACCGGCGGCTACAGACTGATCGTCTGGAATACCTGGACCGCGATGACGTCGACGATCGGACCAAGCGGCGGGTCGTGCGCTCTCTGGAACGTCTCGGAGGGCTTTTCAACGACCATGAGAAGTTCGCCCGGCTGGCGCTCGACGAGGTAGCAGATGTAGCCGATCCGAACTTCCTCGAACTGGGCTCAGGTCACGGCGGCCTGTCGCGCAAGCTGCTCGAGATCCATCCCACCGCGCATGTCACCGTCACCGACCTCGACCCCACCTCGGTGGCCAACATCGCCGCCGGGGAGCTGGGCAGGCACCCGCGGGCGACGGTGCGCGTCATGGATGCCACCGCGATCGATGCGGCCGACGGGGAGTTCGACCTGGCGGTGTTCGCTCAGTCTTTCCATCACCTGCCACCGCCGCTGGCCTCGCGGGTCTTCGCGGAGGGCACCCGGGTCGCCGACACGCTGCTGATCATCGACCTGCCCCGGCCACCGTCGATCCCGCACATCGCGCAGTTGGCGCCGTTTCTGCCGTTGACCGTCGTCCACCCGTTCGCCCACGAAGCCGTCATCAGCTCGCTGCGTGCCTACAGTCCGTCGGCGATGCGTGCTCTCGCCGCGCACGCTGACACGACAATCGACGTGCAGCTTCATAAGCAGCCGTTTGGCCGCCAGGTCGTCGTCGCCAGTCGCCCCGGCTAGCCCGCACCTCTATCCGGCCGCCAGTTAACGAAGGGCATCGACATGAAGATTGGAATTATCGGAGCCGGCTCTATCGCGGGTGCAGTTGCTGCCGTCGCAACCCGGAGCGGGCATGACGTGATGGTCTCCAATACGCGCGGTCCCGCTACGTTGTCCAGCCTCGCCGACGCCATCGGCTGCAGGGCCGGTACACCCGAGGAGGCGGCCGCATTCGGGAACATCGCGCTGGTCGCGATCCCGCTGAAGGCCTACCACACCGTTCCCGTCGCCCAGCTGGAAGGAAAGATCGTCCTCGACGCCACCAATTACCGCCCCGAGCGTGACGGCCATATCAATGAGCTGCACCGGGACGAGATCACGACGAGCGAACTGATGGCCCGACATCTGCCCAAATCGACGGTCGTCAAAGCATTAAACGCGATCACGGCGGCCGATATCGAGAGCGACGGACTGCCCTCGGGCTTGCCTGGGCGCAGGGCCCTTCCCATCGCCGGTGATCACGCCGTCGCAAAGAAGGTAGTCGCCGAGCTGCTCGACGAACTCGGATACGACACGGTGGACGCGGGACCGCTCGTGGAAGGAAGGCGTTTTCAGAAGGACACCCCCGCATTTTGCGTCCCAATGGATTCCGGGGGACTGCAGGCAACGATTGACAACACCTTCAACCCCCTCGCCCCACGCGGGACGCAGATTGCTTCATGACCCGTGACTCCGACATTCGAGGATTGGGTCGAGGAATTACATCGGTCGCGCAACACCACGCGCCCGCTGACGCCGCAGACCAGACGATGGTCCGGGCGCTACTCCCCGGCGTAAAGCATGCGCCGCGCCATGGCGGCCACTGACAGCGTCATCAACTGCTTTGGGTCGTCGAGGTCGACGTCCAGTATCTTCGTGATCTGGTCCAGACGGTAATACAGGGACTGGCGCCGTACATGCAGGCGTTTCGCGGCTTCCGCCTTATTGCCTCCGCAGGCAACGAGCATGTCCAAAGTGAGCGAAAGTTGGCCGCCTCTGGCTGAATCCGCCCTTCCCAGTACTCCGATCTGGTCGTCAACAAACTGACGCATCGCGTCACCGTCCCCGTGCGCGACGAGTAGACGCTCCAGCGCCAGCGTCTGAACACCCACGACCGGATCCTTCACGTGCAAGTGTTGGCCGAGCGTAAGAGTGCCCCGCGTCTCCGCCATCATTCGGGGCAGGTCCGACACGTTGCGCACGGCCCGCCCGACGGTGGCGCACAGTCCTGACTGCGCAGATAACGCGTCGCCAACGGCATCGCGAACGACGTCAGCGAGATTAGGGGACGCACTGTGTGCCTGTCCTGCCAACAATCCACAGAGCGTCCCGTCCACGAGACCGAAGATCCCATGCCCCACTTGCCGAATAAGCGCATCGACGATCTCGGCCGCCGACTCGACGCGCTGCTGGTCCACCGCGATACAGACGTACTGATGGTTCGACGTGGCAACACCCACGGCCCGAAGTCGCGCCTCCAGGAGTTGGTTGTCGACTGACTGGTTCGCGGCAAGTTGGTCCAGAAGAAGCTGCTGCGCGCGCAGGGCGCCGGTGACGTCCTTCTGCTCGCGGATCAGGCAGAGCCCCAGGACGGTTGGCGCGCGATCCAGCACGGCTTCAACCAATACCTCCGCGGGACCCGCGGTGCCGACTGACAGTCGGCCCCAGGCCATTCCGTCGACCAGGACCGGAACCTCCGAACTCGGCTCATCGCCAGTCGGGTTGGACGGCCCCGACGCTACGACGACTCTGCCTGCGTAGTCGCTGAGTCGGGCCCAGGTGTGCAGTGTTGCCGCCACATGGTCGACCAATTCACTCAACGATGCTCCCCGGGCAAGCGCCTCTGACAGCGCTCGCGAGGTCTCGTCGGCGTGGCGTAGCCGAGCGACCGAGCGGTCGATCAGTTCGCTGTTCACAGCTTCGGCCACCTCGGTGAACCGCAGCGCCGGCTGTAGTTCGACAACCGGCAAGCCGACGTCACAAGCCTCGGTGATCATCTCGGCCGGCACTGCCGCGAACGTCCTGCCGACCTCGAAGAACAGGCCCGCCACGCCACTTTCTGCTAACCGGCGGACATAGAGGCGGCGCGCATTTTCGTCGACTCCCACCAGACCGACTCCATTGGTCAGCAGGACCTCGTCACCGCGCAGTAGCGGAGCGATGTCGTACAAGTCCGCGGTATGCACCCACCGGACGACATGGTCCAGGTGATCGCGCCCGCTCAGAAGCACCGGGTCGGCAGGTCGCAGAACGGGATGGTCAAGCACGTCCTGAAGGATCAAGGCCATGCGACAGTGTGTCCCACCAGACATTACAAACGCATGACATTGCGTCCGTTGCAGCGGGCTCGCGACAGACGCATTCTTGTTCGATGTCAGAGGACACCAACCTGCCGGGGTGGCGCGACGGCGCCGCGTCGGTTGCGATGCTCACCTTCGCCGTCGACGCCGAGACCCCGGTGCTCGCCGCGGGACGTCGGCACGCGCAGAACGCGATGGCCATGACGCACCAGGCGTTCGACGCGCGCCGCGGTCTGCCACGGCTCCTGGGGATCCTCGATGAGTTCGCCATCAAGGCGACCTTCTTCGTTCCCGGCTTCTCAGCTGAGCGTTGGCCGGACGCCATCAGCGATATCGCCGAGCGGGGTCATGAGATCGCACACCACAGCTACACCCATCGTCCATCCACCGAACTGTCGGCAGCGGAGGAGCGCTGGGAGTTCGAGCGCGGAAGCGAAGCGTTGGCGGCTCTGGGCATCACCCCGACCGGCTACCGCTCCCCCATGTGGGCGGCGACGTGGAACACCGCAGAGATCGCGATGGAATACGGGATCAGCTATGACACCAGCCTGATGGACGACGACCGCCCGTACATCATCGAGACGTCACGCGGACCACTTGTCGAACTCCCGCCGCACTGGTCGCTGGACGATTGGGAGCAGTACGCCTACCTACCAGCGCCGCACCTCGGATACGTCATCGAGCCACCGGAGAAGGCGCTTGCCGTCTGGACCGCTGAGCTTGACGGCCTGCGCGAATTCGGCGGCCTCTTCCAGCTCACCGCGCACTCGTTCCTGTCCGGCCGGGCCGGTCGGGCGCGGAATCTCCGCAAGATGATCGAGATCATCTTCGAGCGTGGCGATGTCAAGTTCATGACGGGTACGCAGCTGCGCGACGCCGTGCTTGCCGACCCCACCATCGAACGGCGAAAACTCGAACCGGTCGTCGTCGACCCGACCGCCTATCCCAACTGGTGAATACAGGTACCGACATGACCACGCTTGTGACGGGCGGCCGCGGCTTCGTAGGCCGCCACCTCGTCGACCAACTCCTTGCCGACGGCGCCAAGGTCGTCAGTTACAACCGCGACTTTGCTGTCGACTCGCGTGGCGGTCTGAGCACCGTTCAGGGCGAGCTGTTCGACATTCCGCGCCTTTCCGACACCATCGGCAAGTACGGCGTGGAACGGATCATCCACACGGCGGCCCAAAGCCATCCTGGCGTGTCGATCGAACTGCCGTGGACAACCTTTGCAGCCAATGCCGAGGGCACGCTGGCCGTATATGAGGCCGCGCGTGCCACTGGTGTGCGCCGCATCGTCAACTTCTCCTCGGAATGCGCTTTGGGGAATCTGGACCTCGATACTCCTGTGCGCGAGGACGTCAAACCCCAGCCGACCACACCGTACGGGGTAACCAAGGTCGCCGGTGAGTTGTTCGGCTCGGTGTACAACTCGCTCTACGGGATGGAGATCGTTTCGCTGCGCGTGACTGAGGTCTACGGGCCGGGTCTGTGGATGCCGAGCCTGCTTGGTGACATGATCCGCGCTGGTTTGCGTGGTGAAACGTTCCGCTTGGGGGCCGGGGGCGAGCACCCGTTCCAGTTCGTCTTCGTCGACGATGTGGCGAACGCGGCGAAGCTCGCCTCGACAGCCCCGACGTTGGCACAGTCGGTCTATAACATCTCCGGTGGGAGCCGGGTCACCGTCGCGGAAACCGCTCGGCTCCTCGAAAAGCGCTTGCCGGGAAGCAGTTACGAGATCGGACCGGGTCTGCTACCGCAGTGGGACTCCCAGGGCGAGTACGACATCTCCGCATCAGCCCGTGACTTCGGCTACACGCCGGGCTGGATGCTCGAAAAGGGGATCGACAGCCAGATCGAATGGATCCTGTCCCTCGGGGAGACGTCATGACCAACCGCGTTGCCGTCGTGACCGGAGCCGCCTCAGGGATCGGCCTGGCGACGGCACAGGCGCTCGCACGAGACGGTGCCGACGTCGCCCTGATATCCCGTCCCGACGACGACCTTGCCGGCGCACTAGGACTCGTCGGACAACACGGCGGCAGAGTTCTCGCCATCGGCGCCGACGTCGGAGATTCGGGCGCGGTGCGCGCCGCGTTAGAGCGGGTCGAATCCGAACTGGGACCCATCGACGCCGTTCACAACAACGCGGGCATCTCGATCGTCTCCCCGCTCGTCGAGACAACCGACGAGATGCTCG
>JAOPWF010000480.1 GCA_025965815.1 Mycobacterium sp. | reverse complement strand
AGCTACCGCAACCGCCACGACGCCGCCAACGGCTCGACCGTCGAACTGACCATCGACGACGACATCCAGTACTACGTCCAGCAGCAGGTGCAGCAGGCCAAGGATCTGTCCGGCGCCAAGAACGTCTCGGCCGTCGTTCTCGACTCCAAAACCGGTGAAGTGCTGGCGATGTCGAACGACAACACTTTTGACCCGTCGCAGGACATCGGACGCCAGGAGGACCGGCAGATCGGGAACCTGTCCGTCTCCTCGCCCTTCGAACCCGGGTCGGTCAACAAGATCATCACGGCGTCGTCGGTCATCGAGTTCGGCCTCTCCAATCCCGACGAGGTGCTGTCGGTGCCGGGATCGATCGACATGGGTGGCGTCAACGTCCACGACGCGTGGAACCACGGAGTCATGCCGTACACCACCACCGGCGTCTTCGGAAAGTCCTCCAACGTCGGCACTTTGATGCTCGCCCAGCGGGTCGGCCCGGAACGCTACGCCGACATGGTCAGCAAGTTCGGCCTCGGCCAGCGCACCGGCGTCGGACTGCCGGGCGAGAGTGCGGGCCTGGTTCCGCCGATCGACCAGTGGTCGGGCAGTACGTTCTCCAACCTGCCGATCGGGCAGGGCCTTTCGATGACGCTGCTGCAGATGACGGGCATGTACCAGACCATCGCCAACGACGGCCTGCGGATACCGCCGCGCATCATCAAGGCCACCATCGCCCCGGACGGCACCCGTACCGAGGAGCCGCGGCCCGAAGGCATCCAGGTGGTGTCCCCGCAGACCGCGCAGACCGTGCGCAACATGCTGCGGGCGGTGGTGCAACGCGACCCGATGGGCGCCCAGCAGGGCACCGGGCCCGCGGCCGCCGTCGAGGGCTACCAGATCGCCGGGAAGACCGGCACCGCCCAGCAGATCAACCCGGGCTGCGGCTGCTACTACGACAACGTCTACTGGATCACCTTCGCCGGCATGGCCACCGTCGACGATCCGCGCTACGTCGTCGGGATCATGATTGACAACCCGCAGCGCGCCGCGGACGGCACGCCGGGTTCGTCGGCGGCACCGCTGTTCCACAACATCGCCGGGTGGCTGCTGCAGCGGGAGAACGTCCCGCTGTCGGCGGACCCCGGACCACGGCTCACCCTGCAAGCGACCTGAAGCGCCGATCGGCTCGGCCGGTACTGTGTCATGGCCAGTCATGGGGACCCGTCATGCAGATGGATGCAGACGGAGACGGCCAGCGCGGACGGAGGTGGACAACGGTGCCCGGTTCGCTGCGCCCCGGCCATCCCGCAGGGGCGGCCCTGTCGGCGCTCGCAGCCCAGGTCAGCGCGGTGCCGTGCGACGGTGCCGTGGTGCCCGACGTGCGGATCACCGGCGTCACGCTGCGCGCCCAGGACACCGAGGCCGGTGACCTGTTCGCGGCGCTGCCGGGTGACTCGGCCCACGGCGGCCGGTACGTCGACGCGGCCGTGCAACGCGGCGCGCTGGCGGTGCTGACCGACTCGGCGGGCGTCGCCGCGATGGGCTCACATCCGCCAATCCCGGTACTGATACATCCGGCGCCGCGATCGGTGCTCGGCGAACTCGCCGACACGGTGTACGGGCATCCGTCGGACCGGGTGCGGGTGGTGGGCGTCACCGGGACGTCGGGTAAGACCACCACGACCTATCTGGTGGAGGCCGGTCTGCGCTCCGCGGGCCGCACCGCCGGCCTCATCGGCACCGTCGGCATCCGGATCGACGGTGCCGATCTGCCCAGTGCGCTGACCACCCCCGAGGCACCCGCGTTGCAGGCGCTGCTGGCCGCGATGGCCGAGCGCGGCGTGGACACCGTGGTGATGGAAGTGTCCAGTCACGCGCTGGCACTCGGCCGGGTGGACGGGGTCGAGTTCGCCGTCGGCGGGTTCACCAACCTGTCCCGCGACCATCTCGACTTCCACCCCACCATGCAGGACTACTTCGACGCCAAGGCCCGGCTGTTCGACCCGGACTCCCCGACGCACGCCGAGGTTGCGGTGGTGTGCGTCGATGACGACGCCGGCCGGGCGATGGCCGCGCTCGCCACCAACGCGGTGACCGTGAGTGCCACCGATCAGACCACCGACTGGCGGGCGACGGATATCAGATCCCTGCCCGGGGGCGCCCAGGAGTTCACCGCGGTCGATCCCGCCGGTGTGCACCACGGGCTGCAGATCCGGTTGCCCGGGCGCTACAACGTGGCGAATTGCCTGGTCGCACTGGCGATCCTGGACACCGTCGGGGTATCACCGGAACAGGCGTCACCGGGCCTACGGGAGGCGCAGGTACCCGGGCGGCTCGAACTGGTCGACCGCGGACAGGATTTCCTCGCGCTGGTGGACTACGCGCATAAGCCGGGCGCGCTGCGGGCGGTCCTGGAGACACTCCGGCAGCCCGGCGGCCGGCTGGCCGTGGTCTTCGGTGCGGGCGGCAACCGTGACCCGGGCAAGCGCGCGCCGATGGGGCGGGTCGCCGCCGAGCTGGCCGACCTGGTAGTCGTCACCGATGACAACCCACGTGACGAAGAGCCCGCCACCATCCGCGCGGCGATCATGGCCGGCGCCGGGGAATCGGGCGGGCGGGCGCAGGTCGTCGAGATAGGCGACCGGCGCGCCGCCATCGAATACGCGGTCGGCTGGGCCCGCCGCGGCGACGTCGTCCTGATCGCCGGGAAGGGGCACGAGGCCGGACAGACGGCGGGCGGCCACACCCGGCCGTTCGACGACCGGGACGCACTCGCCGCGGCGTTGGAGTCAAGCGCGTGATCGACCTGACCGTCGCGCAGATCGCCGACATCGTCGGTGGCGAGCTGGCCGACATCTCGGCCGCCGACGCGGCGCGTACCCACGTCACCGGCACCGTCGAGTTCGATTCGCGGTCGGTGACAGCAGGCGGACTGTTCCTTGCGCTGCCCGGCGCGCGTTCCGACGGCCACGATCACGCCGCGGCGGCGGTCGCGGCCGGTGCAGCCGTCGTGCTGGCGGCACGGCCCGTCGGGGTGCCCGCCATCGTGGTGAAGCCGACCGGGGCGCAGACCGGCGACACCGGTGCCAGCGTCCTTGAGCACGACAGCGACGGCTC
>JAOPWF010000590.1 GCA_025965815.1 Mycobacterium sp. | reverse complement strand
TCCTCAGAGGTGGCGCCGTAGAGGTCCATCCGGCGTCGTGCCAGCAGCGCGAAATACACCGGGTTGGTCGCGCCGATCAGGTGGAACCGCTGCCAGTCCGGGTCGTTGCGGCGCTCGCCGCCGACCGGCGCGAAGAAGCCCTTGGGTGTGGTGTCGGCGCCGATCACCAGTGCGACGTCACAGAAGCCCGCCAGGATCTGCGCGCGGGCACTCTGCAGCGCGTGCGACCCGCTGGCACAGGCCGCGTAGCTGGAACTGATCGGCACACCGTTCCAGCCCAGCTTCTGGGCGAACGTCGCTCCGGCGACGAAGCCGGGATATCCGTTTCGGATGGTGTCCGCGCCGGCGACCATCTGGATCTGACGCCAGTCCAGGCCGGCCTCGCCGAGGGCTGCGCGGGCCGCTCCGACCCCGTACTCGGTGAAGTCGTTGCCCCACTTGCCCCACGGGTGCATCCCGGCACCCAGGATGTAGACCGGCTCAGGGCTCACGGGATCCTCCAGGCGTAGACGATGCGCTCGATTCCGTCGTCGTCGCGGTACAGCGGCTCGGTGGTCAGTTCCATCTCGATGCCGACCTTCAGGTCGGCGGCCAGCGTGCCTTCGACCACCTTGCCGAGAACGATCAGGCCCTCGTCGGCGAGCTGCACCGCGGCGACCGCGAACGGCTCGAACGGGTCAGGGGCCGGGTAGGGCGGCGGGGGTGCGTACCGGTTCTCGGTATAGCTCCACAGCGTGCCCGTCCGGGATAACGGGACTGAGTCCAGTTGGTCACCGTCGCAGGCGGGGTTCGGGCAGTTGTTCGCGCGCGGCGGGAAGACGTAGGTGCCGCAGTGTGCGCACCTGCTGCCGATCAGGTGTGGGCGGCCCGCTTCGTCGGTGGCGAACCACCCGTCGATTGCCGGCTGTTGCGTTACGGCGTCTGGCACGCGGCCAGCGTACCGATTCTGGCGGCAAAACTGAAACGTGTTCCAGTTCTACTCCGGATTCTGCTGGGGCGGCCAGCAGAATCCGCAACAGATCGTCGTGGTTGTCGCGCATCAGGTTGTGCGGCGGTAGTCACCGACGAGGCCATCCACGCCGCCGTCAGTCATGGCGACGAACTGGCGGCGCGGTCCCCATTTCCCCTGACGGCACTGTGTGACCGCCCACTGATCGCGCTGCCGGTCGGGACGGGTATCCGTCATCAACTCGATGCCGCCTGCGCTGCGGCCGGCATCTCCCCGGTCATCGCGTTCGAGGCCAGCACGCCGCTGGCGCCGGCCGATCGCGCCGAGCGTGGCCTCGGCGTGGCGATCCTGCCGCGGCCGGTTTCGCGCGCCCAGGCCGGACTGCATGCGTTGACAATCGTCCCGAACAGCGTGGCCGCCTCGTTCCCTGGCGTTTCCGCGGGCCCGATGGGCCCCGCCGCCCGGGCGTTGATCGCCAGGGCGCGCCGCCTCCTGGCCGCCGACCGCGGATCAGCGGCGACAACGCGGAACCATGTCGGGCCGGGTGCATAGAGTAGGGCTGTGAGTCCAGCCACGACCGCGTCCGCGAAGAAGAAGGTGACGCCCGCCGTCGGGCAAGCCGCCGAGAAGCCGACATTGATGCTGCTGGACGGCAATTCAGTGGCCTTCCGGGCGTTCTACGCGCTGCCGGCGGAAAACTTCAAAACCCAGAACGGCCTGACCACCAACGCGGTCTACGGGTTCACCGCGATGCTGATCAACCTGCTGCGCGACGAATCCCCAACGCATATCGCCGCCGCATTCGACGTCTCCCGCCAGACCTTCCGCTCCGAGAAGTACCCCGAGTACAAGGCGGGCCGGTCCGCCACGCCGGACGAGTTCCGCGGCCAGATTGACATCACCAAGGAAGTGCTGGTCGCGCTCGGCATCACCGTGCTCGCCGAACCGGGGTTCGAGGCGGACGACCTGATCGCCACCCTGGCCACCCAGGCGGAGGACGAGGGCTACCGGGTGTTGATCGTCACCGGGGACCGCGACGCGCTGCAGTTGGTCAGCGACGACGTCACGGTGCTCTACCCGCGTAAGGGCGTCAGCGAGCTGACCCGGTTCACCCCGGAAGCCGTCGTCGAGAAGTACGGGCTGACCCCGCAGCAGTACCCGGATTTCGCTGCGCTGCGCGGCGACCCCAGTGACAACCTGCCCGGCATCCCCGGGGTGGGGGAGAAGACGGCATCGAAGTGGATCGTCGAATACGGCTCGCTGCAGGGGCTGGTCGACAACGTCGACTCAGTGCGCGGCAAGGTCGGCGACGCGCTGCGGGCCAACCTCGCGCACGTGGTGCTCAACCGCGATCTCACCGAACTGATCCGTGACGTGCCGCTGGCCCACACCCCGGACACCCTGCGCATGCAGCCGTGGGACCGCGACCAGATCCACCGGCTGTTCGACGACCTGGAGTTCCGCGTGCTGCGCGACCGGTTGTTCGAGACGCTGGCCGCCGTCGAACCCGAGGTGGACGAGGGATTCGACGTGCGCGGCGGCGCGCTGGGGCCCGGCACCGTCGCGGCGTGGCTCGCGGCGCACGCCGGCGACGGTCGCAGGTCCGGCCTGGCGGTCGTCGGCACCCACTTGGCCTACGACGCCGACGCGACCGCCATCGCGATCGCCGCCGCCGACGGCGACGGCGCCTTCATCGACCTCACCACGCTGAGCCCCGAGGATGACGCTGCTCTGGGCGACTGGCTGGCCGATCTGCCACAGCCGAAGGCGCTGCACGAGGCGAAGTGGGCGATGCACGACCTGGCGGGCCGCGGCTGGACGCTGGTCGGTGTCTCCTCGGACACCGCACTCGCGGCCTACCTGGTGCGGCCGGGCCAGCGCAGCTTCGCGCTCGACGACCTGTCGCTGCGCTATCTGCGCCGCGAGTTGCGGGCGGAAAACCCTGAGCAGCAGCAGCTTTCACTGCTCGATGACGAAGACGGTATCGACGATCAGGCTGTGCAGACGCTGATCCTGCGGGCGCGTGCCGTGCTGGACCTGGCCGAGGCGCTTGATGCGGAGCTGGAGCGCATCGATTCCGATGCCCTGCTGGGGAAGATGGAACTACCCGTTCAGTGCACGCTGGCCGGCATGGAGACGGCGGGTATCGCCGTTGACCTTGACCAGTTGACCACCCTTCAGAGCACGTTCGGTGACCAAATCCGGGACGCGGCCGAGGCCGCGTACGGCGTCATCGGCAAGCAGATCAACCTCGGCTCACCTAAACAGCTGCAGGTCGTGCTCTTCGACGAGCTGGAGATGCCGAAGACCAAGCGGACCAAGACGGGCTACACCACCGATGCCGACGCGCTGCAATCGCTGTTCGACAAGACCGGGCACCCCTTCCTCGAGCACCTGCTGACCCACCGCGACGCCACGCGCTTGAAGGTGACCGTCGACGGGCTACTGAAGTCGGTGGGCGCCGACGGCCGGATCCATACCACGTTCAACCAGACGATCGCGGCGACGGGCCGGCTGTCGTCCACCGAGCCGAACCTGCAGAACATCCCGATCCGCACCGACGCGGGCCGGGAGATCCGCGACGCGTTCGTCGTCGGGGACGGCTACGCCGAGCTGATGACCGCCGACTACAGCCAGATCGAGATGCGGATCATGGCGCACCTGTCCAAGGACGCAGGTCTCATCGAGGCGTTCCGTACCGGTGAGGACCTGCACTCGTTTGTGGCCTCCCGCGCCTTCGGCGTGCCGATCGACGAAGTGACCGGCGAGCTCCGGCGCCGGGTCAAGGCGATGTCCTACGGGTTGGCGTACGGCCTGAGCGCCTATGGGCTGGCTGCGCAGCTGAAGATCTCCACCGAAGAGGCCAAGGTGCAGATGGACCAGTACTTCGCCCGCTTCGGCGGAGTCCGGGACTACCTGATGGCGGTCGTGGACCAGGCCCGCAAGGACGGGTACACCTCCACGGTGCTCGGCCGGCGCCGCTACCTGCCCGAACTGGACAGCAGCAACCGCAACGTGCGCGAGGCCGCCGAGCGCGCCGCCCTGAACGCCCCGATCCAGGGCAGCGCCGCCGACATCATCAAGGTCGCGATGGTCGACGTAGACAGGGCGCTCAAGGAGTCGGGGCTGAAGTCGCGCCTGCTTCTGCAGGTGCACGACGAGCTGCTACTCGAGGTGGCCGAGGGCGAGCGCGAGGCCGTCGAGGCGCTGGTGCGCGACAAGATGGGCGGCGCATATCCGCTGGACGTGCCACTGGAGGTGTCGGTTGGCTACGGCCGCAGTTGGGACACCGCCGCGCACTAGGGACCCGGTTGGGGGCGGCTGCCGGGCGCTTCCGGTGCGCGGTACCCGGCCAGCCGCTGCAGCATGGGCGCGGCGGCCCGCGCCGCCCTCACCCCGTACGCTTCCTCGTTCTGCAGGGCGAACACCCGCTGGTCGCCGAAGCCGCGGTCGATTCGGTCCCGCACGAATGCCAGCTCGATCACCTGGGCGGCAAAGCTCTTGATGCCCTTGCCGGCGGGCCGTCCTCCGTGCCGGGTCGCCTCGCGGATCGCCAGCTTCCGGTTGCGGATCGAGCCCAGCCATGTCGCCTCGTTGGCCGTCACCAGGCCGGCTTCGACCATGCCGGGCAGCTTGGCGGCAACGACTCGCTGCTCCCTACGGCGGCTGGCGACGCCGAGCCAGATCGCAAGCGCGAAGATCGGCACCATCCACAGGACGTAGACGAGGAAATAGGCCTGCACGCCCAGCAGCGACGAGCCGTTCCACAACGCGTGCAGGATCACCGCGCCGATGTAGCCGAGCAGGATGCAGCCGACCTTGGCGACGACGGTTCGTCGGTGCAGCGCGAAGAACACTCCGATGCCGGTCATCGTGGTGAAAAGCGGGTGGGCGAACGGCGCCATGATCAGCCGCATCGCGGCGGTGAGCAGCGAGTCGGTGAGCGACTCGCCGCTGGCGATGTAGAGGATGTCCTCCAACCAGGTGAACCCCGCGGCGGTGATTCCCGCGTAGACGAGGCAGTCGGTCATCGAGTTGAGCTCGTTTCTGCGGCGGCCGGTCATCATGATCACCAGGAATAGGCCCTTGGCCGCCTCTTCGATCATCGGTGCCCCGATGACGACGGAAGCTGAGCTCACCGTCGCCGCCTCGCCGTCGTTGATCAGCGACTGGACGATAGAGCCCCAGCACCACCGAAACCACAACGGCGACCGATGCACCCCACACGAATGCGAGCACCAGCAGCCTCGGCGGATCCGGTTCCCACCGATCCAGCCACAGGTAGGCCAACAGGACAACCAAGATCGCCACACTGGACAGGACGAACCCGATGGCCGTGCCGACCGGGTTGACCGCGGTCAGCAGGATCACTATCAGGCCGACGACGATGCCGAGCGCGATGATCACGCCGAGAGGCGCCCCGACTTTGCGGATTCGCCTGGGCAGCGCAGGACCGAGGGGACGCCCCTGCTGCGGCATTGCGGGGAATGACACCACAGCAGGCTAGCCGGGGAATACCAGGTGGGGAGACCGAGTTTGTTCAGCTAGTCCACAGTCGAGTAACCTCGACAAGTATCCGTGTGCGCGATCGCGGGTCACACCAACAACATCTGTCCCTACGACCAAAGCTGTCCGGAGCAACCCAACAATATGCCAAGTCCCGCCGTCACCTCGCCGCAAGTAGCCGTCAACGATATCGGCTCGGCCGAGGATTTTCTCGCCGCCATCGACAAGACCATCAAATACTTCAACGATGGCGACATCGTCGAAGGGACCATCGTCAAGGTCGACCGTGATGAAGTCCTGCTCGACATCGGCTACAAGACCGAAGGTGTAATTCCTTCCCGCGAACTTTCCATCAAGCACGACGTCGACCCCAATGAGGTTGTGTCCGTCGGCGATGAGGTCGAGGCCCTCGTTCTCACCAAGGAGGACAAAGAAGGCCGCCTGATCCTGTCCAAGAAGCGTGCTCAGTACGAGCGCGCCTGGGGCACGATCGAGGAACTCAAGGAGAAGGACGAGGCCGTCAAGGGCACCGTCATCGAGGTCGTCAAGGGCGGCCTGATCCTCGACATCGGCCTGCGCGGCTTCCTGCCCGCCTCGCTGGTGGAGATGCGTCGTGTCCGCGATCTGCAGCCGTACATAGGCAAGGAGATCGAGGCCAAGATCATCGAGCTGGACAAGAACCGCAACAACGTGGTGCTGTCCCGCCGCGCCTGGCTGGAGCAGACCCAGTCCGAGGTGCGCAGCGAGTTCCTCAACCAGCTGCAGAAGGGCGCCATCCGCAAGGGTGTCGTCTCCTCGATCGTCAACTTCGGCGCCTTCGTCGACCTCGGCGGTGTGGACGGCCTGGTGCACGTCTCCGAGCTGTCCTGGAAGCACATCGACCATCCATCCGTGGTCGTCCAGGTGGGCGACGAGGTCACCGTCGTGGTGCTCGACGTCGACATGGACCGCGAGCGGGTGTCGGTGTCGCTCAAGGCCACTCAGGAAGACCCGTGGCGGCACTTCGCCCGTACCCACGCGATCGGCCAGATCGTCCCGGGCAAGGTCACCAAGCTGGTGCCGTTCGGTGCGTTCGTCCGCGTCGAGGAGGGCATCGAGGGTCTGGTGCACATCTCCGAGCTGGCCGAGCGCCACGTCGAGGTGCCGGATCAGGTTGTCGCCGTCGGCGATGACGCCCTGGTCAAGGTCATCGACATCGACCTGGAGCGTCGCCGCATTTCGCTGAGCCTCAAGCAGGCCAACGAGGACTACACCGAGGAGTTCGACCCCTCGAAGTACGGCATGGCCGACAGCTATGACGAGCAGGGCAACTACATCTTCCCCGAGGGCTTCGACGCGGAAACCAACGAGTGGCTGGAAGGTTTCGACACCCAGCGCACCGAGTGGGAAGCCCGCTACGCCGAGGCCGAGCGCCGGCACAAGATGCACACCGCGCAGATGGAGAAGTTCGCCGCTGCCGAGGCGGAGGCCGCCAGCGCGCCGCCGTCCAACGGTTCGTCGCGGTCCGAGGAGCCCTCGGCCGGCGGCTCGCTCGCCAGTGACGCGCAGCTCGCGGCCCTGCGGGAGAAGCTCGCCGGTAACGCTTAACCGCGTCGCCGGATGCGCATCGGTCTGACCGGCGGTATCGGCGCCGGCAAGTCGACGGTGTCCGCCACATTCAATGAATGTGGCGGCATCATCGTCGATGGCGACGTCATAGCCCGTGAGGTGGTCGAGCCGGGCACCGAAGGGTTGGCCGCGCTGGTCGAGACATTCGGCGAGGACATCCTGCTGCCCGACGGGGCGCTGAATCGGCCGGCGCTGGCCGCCAAGGCGTTCGTCGACAACGAGCAGCGGGCGAAGCTCAACGGCATCGTCCACCCCCTCGTCGGCAAGCGGCGCAGCGAGATCATCGCCGCGGTGCCCGATGACGCAGTGGTGGTGGAGGACATCCCGCTACTCGTCGAGACCGGCATGGCGCCGCTGTTCCCGCTCGTCGTGGTGGTTTACGCCGACGAGGACACTCGGGTGAAGCGGCTGGTTCAGCAGCGTGGCATGCCGGAGGCCGACGCAAGGGCCCGGATCGCCGGGCAGGCGTCCGACGAACAGCGGCGCGCCATCGCCGACGTGCTGCTGGACAATTCGGGCTCGCAGAGTGAATTGATCGAGCAGGCCCGCGATCTGTGGTACCAGCGGGTGCTGCCGCTGGCGCACAATATCCGTACCCGGCAGACGGTTCCGAGCCGAAAGGTGTTGGTGCCAGCCGATCCGACCTGGCCGGAGCAGGCCCGACGCACCATCGCCCGCATCGAAACCGCTTGCGGGTCAAAGGCGTTGCAGGTTGACCACATCGGCTCGACGGCCGTCCCCGGACTGGACGCCAAGGACGTCATCGACATCCAAGTGACCGTCGCATCGCTGGCTGTCGCCGACGAGCTGGCGGACGCACTGGCGGACGTCGGATATCCCCGCCGGCTGGACGTCACCGCCGACGTCGGCAGGCCGGACGCCCGCAGCACGGTGCCGCAGTTGGACCGCAGCGACGATCCGGCTTTGTGGCACAAGCGATTCCACGGTGGCGCGGACCCGGGCCGGCCCACACATGTTCACATCAGAGTCGACGGCTGGCCCAATCAGCAGTTCGCATTGCTGTTCACCGACTGGCTACTGGCCAACCCCGACGTGCGCGCCGAGTATCTGGCTATCAAACGTGAGGCTCACTCGCGCGGGGCGGATTACGCCGACGCCAAAGAGCCATGGTTCCTCGACGCCTATCGCCGGGCATGGGACTGGGCCGACTCGACCGATTGGCGGCCGTAGCCTCCTAGGCGGCGGGCGGAGCGTCGGTCGGCGGCGCGGGCTCGGCGGGTGTTGCGGGATCGGGCGGTGCGGCGCCGTCGGCGGGAATGCTGGCGTCGACCGGATTGGTGTTCACGGCGTTTCCGCCACCGTCGCCCGGAACGGCGAGGTTCAGCGGGGCACCGCACTCCAACGTTCCGTACATCGGATCGTCCTTCGCGCGTGTCAGCCTCGGCGCGATGAATTGGTCGGCCTGGGCGACGACCGCACCGTCCACTTCGATTTCGCAGTGCAGGTTGGACCCGTACGGCCATTGGATCGATATCTGCATGCCCGCCAGTTGTGGGTTGGCCAGAACCGCGTTGACCTCGAAGGTGCGAGTCGGCAGCAGTGTCGGTTCGGCGCTGTTGACGTTCGTGTCATCCATCTTGTAGGCGACCACCGCGCCCCGGGATGTCCCGTCCGCGCGCGCCCGGTAGGTGATGTTGTGCAGCTCCTGTTGCGCCTGCTGGGGCTGTGGCTGGGGCGGGGGATCCGCCAGCGCAATCGCCGGGATTAACTGCGCGCTGCCGATGACCGCCGAAACGGCCGCGACTCCGATGAACAGCCGGGTGGTGGAGCTCATGGCTGCGACACTACCGCCCACGCCAGAACAGGG